>JACQEP010000012.1 GCA_016200485.1 Gammaproteobacteria bacterium | reverse complement strand
GGGTGCACCTGCTTCGGCCTGCTTGAGAATGGCCATGATTTGGCTGTCTGTATATCTTGATTTTTTCATGCAGAATCTCCTTCGCTAAGTCTACGAGAAAATTCTACTTCTGAGCACCGCTATTTTTCGGGGGGATTACCATTTTGCCCGGCATGTGGATTATGTGCATTACAACCCGGTTAAACACGGTTTGGTGGCACAGAATGACTGCGTGCGCATGGCGTACCCTACCTGATTTATATTGTTCCGAGCTCGGTAGCTTGGATTTAATGCATCCACCCTCAATATAGATCAAGTTTCCTGCCCCCTTTGCACACCTCCTGCAAACATGTTACAAAGCGCTTTCACTACTGGAGAGTCACATCATGCGTCGTAATATCCTTGCCGTTTCCGCCTCTATTTTATTGACCTTTGGGTCAGCATCGCTGCTGGCCGCTGAGACCCTGACCGTTGAGCAGGTGTATGCTCAGAAAGATAAACTCGCCGGGAAACAGGTGGAGGTGAGGGGCAAAGTGGTTAAGGTGAACAATGGCATCATGGGGCGCAACTTCCTCCACATCACCGACGGCACTGGCAAGGAGGGAACCAACGATCTGACCGTCACCAGTGATGGCACGGCGGAGGTGGGTGACAAGGTCAGCGCCAGCGGCGAAGTGGTGGTTAACCGTGATTTTGGCTCGGGCTACAGCTATCCGCTGTTGCTGGAGAAAAGTCACATCACCAAAACCCAATAACTGCGTGCTCGATGTTAGGTAGCCCATGTAGGATGCGGTGAGGAACGAACCGCATTGTTCGCGATTGATGCGGTTCACTTCGTTCACCACATCCTACAATCCCTCAAGCATGGATAAGCCTTGTAATCTATGTGCAGAAATTGAATCAGATGCTAAGGCGTTATACCATACGCAATACCTGTTATTTTTCAAAGGAAAGATGGTAGAAAAACATGGACAGCAAACACCGCATCATTCTACTGTCCCTGTTAACCGCACTGGGTGCTTGCGCCACCACTGATCAGACGGCATCGATATCCGTCAATGCCACATCGATCGCTAGCCACGACATGGCACTGACACTGCCTGTGATCACCATCGGCGCTCGACCAGAATGGTTGATGCACGACAGCCAGGATTATCCCCCCCGTGATTACTACACCCGCACCGCCCAGGCCGATAGCCCACAAGCGGCAGCGACGCTGGCCTGTGAACGGATCATCACATTGCTGCGCCCCGAGCCGGAAGCTGAACCGGTAGAGCAGTTGCAGCAAAAGATCAAAATCGCCGCGCTTTGGCACAACCAGGGCCGCTATCATGCGCTGGCGGTTTTGCCCCGGCAGGAGGCTGAAACATTTCTGCGCGGTCGATTAAACAGTTTGGACGCCGCCACAAAAATCAGCGTCGCTAAACTTGACGCAACCGATGAGCCGCTGGAAAAAATTGGCCTGTTGCACAGCGTGATTCAACGCCAGCAACTCCGTGCCGCTTATCAGAAATCACTTAAACAGGTGGACCCGCTCAAAGAAGGCCGCGAATCTCCTTGGGACACGCGCCGCTGGTCGTTGCAAATGGAAGCGTTGCTGAAAGAGTTGCGCGTCATCCCAGTGATGGACATCACGCTGTCAAATCCCACTGCCTTGACCCCGATGCTTGAACAAGGGCTGAAAAACGGTGGCATGCAACCTGCCAGCCCGCTTGAAGCGGATTACATTCTCAGCGGCAAGTTGGACATCGAAGAAAAAGAACTGACTAATGGTTACACCCAGGCTAAAGGTCACCTGGAACTGACGCTGCAACACAAAGACAAGCAGATACGTTACGGCATGCAAGACTGGGCATTCGAAGTCACATCCCTCAGCGCCGAGGGGGCTAAAGAGCGGCTGCTGAACAAGGTGCAACAAATCCTCACGCAAGATAAACGGGGAACGATTATCGGCATTGCCACGCAGCCGACGGTCAAATAGACCAGTAGGGTGCGCTGTGCGCACGCGTAACAAATAGCTATGATTACACCATGTCACACTACCGTCGCTCACACATTCCCGGCACAACTTATTTCTTTACGGTAAACACTTACCGCCGACAACGTATTTTGACGCATCCCGAGGTGATTGATGCGCTACGGAGCACGTTCCGGAGCGTTCGTGAACAATATCCATTCTGTATTGATGCGCTGGTGATTTTGCCGGACCATCTACACACTCTTTGGACTTTACCTCCGGGGGATGCCGATTATACGATTCGTTGGAGCTTGATTAAACGCCAGGTGTCCCAAGCGTCACGCCATCTCGTTACTCATGAACAAAATAACTCACAACGGAAACGACGCGAGATTGGTTTCTGGCAACGGCGATATTGGGAACATCAAATTCGAGATGATATCGATTTTGCCCGGCATGTCGATTATGCGCATTATAATCCGGTCAAACACGGGCTGGTGGAACGGGTTTGCGATTGGCCGCATTCAACTTTCCATCGATATGTTCGATTGGGAATGTGTGCGCTTGATTGGGGCGGTGGCGATGCCATTGTGGCCAAGGGTGGATTTGGCGAATGACCGCGTGCGCACGGCGCACCCTACGAATCGTATGTTTTACCCAGCCACCCCATTTTCCATTAAAATAGCGAGCTAGATAGGCATAAGAATCGCGAGGACGTAAGCATGGGTGCTCAGTGGAAAGCAAAAGGCAAAGAGGCAGCGGCCAACGCCAAGGGCCGTATCTTCACCAAATTGGCGCGGGAAATCATGGTCGCGGCGCGCAATGGTGCCGATCCGGACATGAACCCTCGTTTGCGGTTGGCGGTGGATCAGGCGAAGAAAGCTTCCATGCCCAAGGATACCGTCGAGCGGGCGATCAAGAAGGGGGCTGGCCTGCTGGACTCAGGGGTGAGCTTCGAGAAGGTGACGTATGAAGGCTTTGCGCCGCACCGCGTGCCGGTGATTGTTGAGTGTCTGACGGATAATGCCAACCGTACCATCTCCAGTATGCGGGGGTTGTTCCGTAAGGGGCAATTGGGTGCTGCCGGGTCGGTGTCCTGGGATTTTGATCATCTGGGAATGATTGAGGCGACGCCGGAAGCCGCAGGTGCTGATCCCGATATGGCTGCGATCGAAGCCGGCGCCAGTGATCTGGAGCCGGGTGATGACGGCACAACGCTGTTTTACACCGATCCCGCCGAACTGGATGCCGTCTCACGCGCGTTGCCGAGCTATGGTTTTGCGGTGCAGTCGGCCAAAATCGGCTACCGCCCCAAGAATCCGGTAAAGGTGGGTGATGCAGAACGTGCCGAGGTGGAGGCGTTTCTGGAAGCCATCGATGCGGATGATGATGTGCAGAATGTGTATGTGGGGTTGGCGGATTAACGGAAGGCTTGCAGCGTGTTGAAAGATACCCTCTCCCTCAGGGAGAGGGCAGGGGTGAGGGGATTAAAGCATTATAAGCGCTTAATTATATCCCCTCATCCTAACCTTCTCCCTTAGGGAGAAGGGACTCAGATTACTTTTTCAACAAGCTGCCAGATAACAAATTATTCTTCGTTGTAAATTTCGCAGGGGCGATTCATGAATCGCCCCTACGTTTATATGCGGCAAGAGCAATATCCAATCGTTCCCAACCCGACTCCGTAGCAGGCAAACCAAAGCGCACACTTGGTGGTTGTTGAAACAAACGCGTGAGAATACCCTGGCGGGCGAGGTGTTCGTGGAGTTGCACGGCGTTCGGTGTTGGCAGCCATTGGAACAGGGCGCAGCCGTGGGTGTTGAGTCCGTGTTTCGCTAGCAGTGAAGTGAGGCGCTGACCTTCGGCATTTAATTGTGCGCGCATGGCGGTTTGCCATGTTCTATCCATTAATGCGTGCGCGGCAACATGGCGGGCGGGGGCGCTGATGCTCCACGGGCCGAGCAGCTGTTTCATTTGATCCAGCAACTGCGTTTCGGCTAACACGAAACCAACACGGGCCCCGGCCAAACCAAAAAATTTTCCCAGCGAACGCAATACGATTAATCCGGGCAGCGGTGTGTGTTTGGTGATGCTGTATTCCGGCGTGGTGTCCATGAAGGCTTCATCGATCACCAGCCAGCCGCCACGGGCAGAAAGTTGCTGATGCCAGTCGAGTAATTGCTGCGTTGAAAATCGCGCACCTGTTGGATTATTAGGATGAATGACGACGACGACATCCATTTCAGCGCAAGCAGCGTTTAAATTTTCTGCACTCACGGGTGCGACATCGTGACCGGCGCGTTGCCAGCCATGCGCGTGTTCGTTGTAACCGGGGCTGATCACCGCGACGCGTGACGGTGCGCGCAATTGTGGCAGTGTTTGAATCGCGGCCTGTGATCCGGCGACAGGCAGTAATGCAGAGGCGCCATAATAGTCGCAAGCAGCAGAGACGAGATTGTCTTCATCTTCGGGCAAACGATTCCAGATGGCGGCGGGAATATTGGGTACGGGCCAACCGTGAGGATTAATGCCGGTGGAAAGATCAATCCAGTCATTCAATGGAATGTTGTAGCGCGCTGCAGCTTGATGCAGGCGACCGCCATGTTCAAGCATGAATGAATGCTCCGATAAAAAGGATAACCAACCATAGCAGCAGACCGTGGTTGATGAGTTTCAAGGCACGATCGATGTCGTGAGTGGAAGGCAATTCGCCACCGCCGAGTATTGGGCGATCGTGCATTTCTCCTTCATAACGAGCGGGGCCGCCGAGCATGATGCCGAGTGCGCCTGCACCGCTGGCCATTACTGGGCCAGCATTGGGGCTATCCCACTGCGGTGCCTGTATTTTCCAGCAATTAAGCGCATGTCTGGTTTTTCCGAACAGCGTGTAGGTGAGTGCGGTGAGTCGTGCCGGGATAAAGTTTAAAACATCATCGAGTCGTGCAGCGGCCCAACCGAAATGCAGAAAGCGTTCGTTGCGGTAGCCCCACATGGCGTCGAGTGTGTTGGCAAGTCGAAACAAAACAACACCAGGCGCGCCTGCAATGATGAACCAGAAAATGGCGCCGAAGATGGCGTCATTGCCGTTTTCCAGCACCGATTCAACAGTGGCTTTGGACACATCCGTTACTTCCATGCTGGCGGTGTCACGGCTGACCATCATGCCGACATTGCGGCGTGCGGCAGTCAGATCGTTTTCACGCAAGGCATCACGCACACGCAGGGCGTGATCTCCAAGGCTTTTCCAGCCGATGGCGAGATAAAGAATCACAACACCCACTATCGGACTAAGTATTGCCAAGCCTGCGGCCAGTAGCACGAAAGGCGCGATTAAGAGGGTGATGCCGAACGCCCCGCGCAGACGCTGTTGCGATGGTGATGAATTGCTTTGGCCATGACACTTGGCTTCAACGATGCGCGCAAGACGACCAAAGCCAATCAGTGGATGATAATGGCGCGGTTCACCGAGCAGGGCATCAAGTACCAGTGCAGCTAAAACGCTAAGTGCAATGATCATGGTGTTGACGTGGCGTGCAGTGGGGGTGCGTGTTCTTGTGCATTGCCCCAGGTGTTTTCAAAAACGAGTTCATGCAGTGGCCGCCCTTGACGCCAGCCGGTGAGTTCCAGCATCGGTGCGGGATAAAATTGATCGACCTGACCGAGACAAAGGATGGCTATGGGTTTGCTGCCGGAGGGCATTTCCAACAATTGCGCCAGCGCGGCAGGTTCAAACATCGATACCCAGCCCATGCCCAGATTTTCAGCACGTGCGGCCAGCCACATGTTTTGAATGGCGCAGGCAACGGAGCTTAACGCCATTTCTTGCGGCAGGGTGCGGCGGCCGAACACAGTGCCATCATCGGGTGCGAGTGCAGCGATCATCAGTTCCGAACATTCGCGGATGCCTTCCACTTTTAGCCGCAGAAATTCTGCATTGCGTTCGCCTAATATTGTGGCAGTGGCCTGGCGTTCTGCTTCAACCAGATCGGCGATGCGTTGGCGCAGGGTCACATCGAGGATGCGGATAAAGCGCCACGGTTGCATCAATCCAACAGACGGCGACATGTGCGCTGCGGCCATGATGCGCGCTAACACAGTGTCGTCGATGTGAGTGCCGGACACAAAGTGCCGCATGTCACGGCGCGCCTCGATGATGCGATAAAGGCTATCGCGATCCTGGGCGCTGAAGTGCGGGGCGTCAGTCGCTGTGTCAGCTGACTTCGGCATGTTCCATGCTCCGGTGATAGATCAAATGCTCTACCGGTTCGCCACCCACCAAATGTTCAGCAATGATGCGATCAAGATTTTGTTCAGTGACATTGTAGTACCAGATGCCATCGGGTTGGACGCACACAATTGGGCCGGATTTGCAGGTGGCAAAACAGTGGGTGCGGGTGCGTTTTACACGTAATGCACCACTATCAATACCCGCGGCCTTGAATTTCTCTCCCAGGCTATCGAACAGTCTTTGTGATTCGCCATCCTCGCTGCAGCGCGGGCCGGCACATATCAATAAATGACGTTTGTAGTCGCCCATTTTTGGCTTCTCAGGCATGTTGAATTCACTCATCGTTGGCGGCCTCCGCTACAGCAAGTACCGGCGGGCATTCGATCAACTCAATGTGTTGCGCCAGTGCCTCGCGGTCGAAAGGACGATCCAGTGTGCGGAGCAGCAGCGAGAACACGGGAGTACGTTGTTCATCCAGGAAATAAACACCGTGCAGCATATTATCGCGACCGGTGAACCAGGCTTGATGGACTTTGTGCCAGGGAATGTGTAGATGGAAGTGGTCGTTAATGACATTCAGACGTTCACCCTTGCGCTCAAGGTCGGCGCCGGAAAACAGCATTTCGACGACGGCATCATTGCTGGAACGTGCCACACCGCGCAGTTTTCCCCATTGGCGTGCCAGTTCGAGCGCTTTGTCTTGTTGCGACGGGGCGGCCGCAATGGCCTGATAGATGCCTGCATCGTCATCGCTATTCGCTTCGGCAATCGCGGCGAGTATTTCACCGACTGGCGCATCAAAATGGCGGGCCACTTCGTTGAGTGTGACTTCCGGGTTGTCGCGCAGATAACCACGCACATAGGATTTCCATCCTAACAGTCCCATGCTGAGTGAGCGGCCGGCCTGTTCACCACTAAGCACTTCACCGCGCATGGTTTCGTATTTGTTAGCATAACCGCGCGGGGTGACCATCAATCCTTCGCGCAAGAAAGTGTTGCTGTTACCGATTAATACCGTGGTCAACATGCCGATGTCGTGGTCGGCCATGTGTTCCAGGGTTGTGAACTGAATGTTTTGCCGTGGTCGATAGGCGGACTTTACCAAGGCTACGGGCGTATCGGCGCGGCGATGCAGCAACATGATGCGTTGTGCTTCGACGATTTGCTGTGTGCGGCGGCCGCTCTTGGGATTGTAGAGGGCGACAACAAAATCGGCGCGTGCAGCAGCCTCAAGGCGACGGGCGATGACCGGCCACGGGGTAAGCAGATCAGACAGCGATATCGAACAGAAATCGTGAGTAAGTGGTGCGCCCACCAATGCGGCGCAAGAATTGATGGCCGAACTTCCGGGAACGACTTCGACCTCGATGCCATTGCCGGGCTTCCATCCCGCCTGGAGCAAGACTTCATAGGTAGGTCCGGCCATGCCGTAAATCCCGGTATCACCGGATGACACCAACGCTACGATTTTTCCCTGTTGCGCACGTTCCAGTGCTTCATAACAACGATCCAATTCTTCCGTCATGCCCTTGCGGATGACTTCTTTACCGTCGATCAGATCCTTCACCAGCTTGATATACGTTGAATAGCCGATGATGGTATCCGACTGTGCGATAGCTTCGCGAGCACGGATCGACATGTGCGATTCGCTGCCAGGGCCGAGACCGACCAAGAAAATTTTTCCATTACTCATGATTTGGTTACCTTTGCAATCGAGACCGTGGCGTTTTTGTTGTCCGGACCACGGTATTTATGTTTTTCTACTAGAAGATTTTGCATGTCTGTGTTGGCCGCCAGCAGCGCGGCGGCTTCAGCCACCGTCGGAGTCCCCATGTAGTGCATCACGGTCGCCGAAGGATTGGGGACAGGGACTTGCGCCAACGCTTCAGCAGAATAAAATTTGAGCCGCCAGCCGTGTTGTTTGGCGAGTGCCAGCAGACAAACTTCATCCTGTTTTTTATCGATGCTGGCCACGGCTTGTACCTCGTCCATCGAGACGCTGGCCAGTGCCAATGCTTGTGCCACCGCTGTTTCCAGTGTCGCCAGCGATGTGTCACGGTCGCAACCGATGCCAAGCGCAACACGGTTCATTGCTGATGCTCCGGTGGGCGATACACCACTAATCGTTCTGACAGCGAGTCCCAGGTTTCATCCTTGATGTTACGGCGCGTGACCCAAAGTACGGCTTTATATTGATTCAGATCCACGGCTTCGTATTGATCAAAGATATGGACATTGGCGGGGAGTGGAGTAGGCCGTGTCCACCATTGTTTTGATCCCGCTTCTTGTACAAAGGCAATGGGTTCACCGTTCACGACATGTGCGGAGACGCGCGTGATATTGATTTTCGGCGCTTCCACTTTCCAACCGAGTTCACGGCCCAGGATGTCGACTGGGATCGTCTTGCCAACATCCGAGGCGGTGGTAATCACCGGCGTGGCATTCAATAGCGCGGCAAGATGTTCAGCATAGGCGTTGGCGCCACCGACATGGCCTGATAGTACCGGGATCACAAATTGCGCCGCATCATCCACTACCAAGATGCCCGGATCTTCATCTTTAGATTTGAGGTGTGGTGCGATCAAGCGCACGACGGCACCCAGGGATACAAAAAATACAATCTGATCGTAATCAGAAAACATTGAAGCAATTTCGTCCTTTAATGCGCCGCTGTAACTGCACAGGGTGTTGGGAATGCTGCGCATGGTTTCGCTGAATTTTTCGGCGACGATCACGGTCGCTTCCGGCATACGTGGAGCGAGCTCGGTAACCTGATGGGCGCCATGTTTGGTGATGGCGACCAGCGCGACGCGGGGTATTGCTGGAGTGCTGCTCATGCTTCTTCCTCAACCAGCTCAGAGCTGGATTTTTTGCGACAGCCGCGAATCATCTCGCTGCGTTGACGTTGTGGGTTCTTTACCATTAATAGCGAGAGATAGTTCACGGTCTGGCCGCGCAGCTCGCGGACATTGCGAATCACTCGCTCATTAGGGGTGCCTGCTTTTTCTACGAAATAACTGTGTTCCAGCAAATTGTGCTGTTCGAGAAGATCGATAATGTCATCGATTAAGGGTTTGACTTTGAGCAATATCAGCGTATCAAAATCAGCGAGCAAGCGTTCGATGGTGGGGATACCGTAAGCCGCAGGGATAATGGCGACGGTGTCGTCCTGATCAGCAAGCGAGGTTTGTAAACGTGCAGCCGCAGCGTGGAAAGAGGAAACGCCAGGGATAATTTTTATTCGAATTTCCGGATCAAGCGCGGCGACCGTGCGCGCCAGATAGCCAAATGTGGAATAGGTGGAGGCATCGCCCTCGACGAGGAACGATACATCCTGATCACGCAGCAAAAATTCAAGTGCTGTTTGAGCGGCTTGCAACCAATATTTAGCCAGCAACTCCGTATCATGAGTCATGGGGAAGATTAACGGCGTATGTTGCTTAGGCAAGTTAAGCCCCGCGCGTTGTGCGATACCCAAGGCAAAGCTCTCCGATTTTTTGTTGCGAATCGGGTAGGTCCACACGGTATCTTGGTGCAGCACTTCCCAGGCGCGGCGAGTGATGAATCCCGGATCGCCAGGGCCGAGCGATACGCCGTACAAGATGCCTTTATTCGCCATGGGAATCATTCCTTCTGGCACAGACAATCCACACCGGATTTTCAGCAGCCAGTCGCTGCATATTCAAAATCGGACGGCTGCGCGAGGCCTGCAATTGCGTGATGTCCCACTCGGCATTGATCGTCTTCAGGGTTTCAATCGCCGTTGAAAGATTTTCAAAAGTGACAAAATTCATCACCAGCCAACCATTCTCATTCAGGCGGTTCAAGCACAGTTTGATCAGCTCTGAAAGTTCACCACCCGAGCCGCCGATAAATACGGCATCCGGGGCCGGCCAGACGTCCATTCCCTGAGGCGCTTTGGCGTTCACCAATGTGTAATTATGAATCTTTTGCGCGCGGCGGTTTTCGGCAGCGTTGGCGACATCATCGGGGTTTTTTTCAATGGCATAAACATGGCCATCTGTTGCTAGTCTTGCCGCCTCCAGCCCGACGGCACCGGAGCCGGCTCCAATATCCCAAACGATGCTGTTGTTGCGCAATTGCATGCGCGCCAGCGATACGGCGCGCACCTCACGTTTGGTGATCAGGCCTTTTTCCGGGTACCGCTGGCGATAACTGTCATCGGCAAGGCCAAACAGCAGTTCGCGACGGGCGGGGGTATCTCGCCATAAAAATAAGATATTTGGGTCGGTGAACTTGCGTTCGGCGGCCTCAGTGATTGAACAGTTGTTGATGATGCGTTCATCGTGTTGCAATAAATGTTCGGCAACAGCCATACGCAACTCATCGCCCAAGCCTTCCTGTAGCAGCATGCGCGCGATGCGATCGGGCGAGTTGTGCGGACTGGTGAAAATGGTCAGTCGATCATGCTGTGTTACTGCACGTAGTAATTCATAGAGCCCATGCTCGGGCCCGGCGCCAGGCGTCCACTCGCCAGCATCTCGGCTATGCACGGAGCAAATTTTCATGTCCTGCCAGCTAAAGCCAAGGCGGGCACAGGCCAATTGGATCGTGGAGATGTTAGGTAAAATTTCGCATGCATTATGATCGAGTCTGGCCAGTAAATAGCTGGCGATGCCGTGACACAGTGGATCACCGGTCGCCAGCACGACAGCCTGTTGGCCTTGTGTTTGGGCACGCTGTATCCAGTCCGTGACCTGGCTGAGTTGCCCGGTAAGATCACGGCGTTCCGCCTGTGGCGCAAAGTAATCTGCAAATTGTTGTAACGTGCGTGTGCCGCCGATGATCAGATCTGCCTGTTTGATAAAGCCGAGCGCGCGTGCGCTCAGACTGGCGGCGCCATCATCCAGTACGCCAATAATGCGGCAGGGCTCGACAGCCGTATTCAATGCTGCGCTGTGTAGCGATTTTTCTTTTACTTCCATCACGGCGTATTTCCTGTTGCTTCGGCGATCTTGTTGCCATCGAAATCACAAATCAAAACCTTGAGGCTGAATTTTTGCGGATAGCGCGCTCCCAGTGTCGTGATTACACGTTGCGCCAGCGCATGGTGGAAGGCATCGACCAGTCCCAATTCTTCCATGCGCTCAGCGGCATAACGCGCGGTCTCGGCATTGCGGATGTCATCGCAGATATTGGCAGCGACGCCGATGCTTTGCGCCAGCTCGGCCAGTAGCGTAGTGTTGACTTCGGCGCGCCCGGCGTGGGTGATGGTTTCGCCCTGAGCCATTTTGGTAAGTTTGCCGACCATGCCACCGATGACGACATGTTTAATATTTTCTTCGACTACCGTATCCAGGGCGTAGCTGAGAAAATCGCCCATTTGCACAAAGCAGGAAGATGGCAGTTGCGATAACTCTCGCATCACAAATTTTTCAGTGCGACCGCCGGTGGTGAGGACGACGGTGTCTTGTCCCTGTCGTGCAGCAACCTGAATCCCTTGAATCACGCTGGCACGAAACGCAGCGGTGGAGTAGGGGCGCACGATCCCAGTGGTGCCGAGGATGGATATGCCGCCGATGATGCCCAGGCGTGAATTCAAAGTCTTTTTTGACATCTCTTCGCCGCCCGGCACAGAGATGATGACCTTTAAACCATTAATTGCGAGCAGTGTGCCCGCAGCGGCGCGCACGTTTTCTTCAATATTACGGCGTGGTACGGGATTGATGGCCGGGCCGCCAACGTCCAGACCTAGTCCCGCCATAGTGATGGTGCCAACACCGGCGCCGCCTTCAAGTATTACTGCACCGGGTGCGTCGGTTAACAGACTGACATCGGCAGTTAAATGCGCGCCATGGGTGCAATCCGGATCATCGCCCGCATCTTTGATGACGACGGCATGCGCCTGTGTTTTTGTACATTGGCCTTCAGTGACTGCAAATTGCACCGTCTGCCCATTGGGCAACAAGCAATCTACCGACTCCGGCACCTGGCCATGGCTCAGGCCAAGTGTGGCGGCGCGTGCAGCAGCGGCAGCGCAGGCACCGGTCGTAAAACCGGTGCGGGTACCTTTCTTTTTCGTGGACTCCATCAAGCGCGTGCTATTGCCTTTTGTTGAGCCTCAGCCAAGGCCAGTAATGCATGTAATGCGGCGACGACCAGAGTAGAACCGCCTTTGCGACCCGAGGTGATAATCCACGGAATATCCCCGATTTCGGCGAGTGCGGCCTTGGATTCGGCGGCAGAGACAAAACCCACTGGCATACCCACAATCAGTGCCGGGCGTACTTTTTCCTCGTGCATCAGCCGGATGACTTCGAGTAATGCCGTGGGCGCGTTGCCGATCGCGACAATGCCGCCATCCAACAATCCAAGTTGATGTGCCTTGCGCATGGCTTGCACGGCGCGAGTGGAATTCTTGGCGCGTGCCTGGGCGATGACGTCCTCATCGCTAATGAATTGATGAATCTCTACACCAAAATGCGCCAAGCGGGGCCGCGATACACCAACGCAGATCATGTCGACATCGGCAACAATCGGTCTGCCCGCAAGCATGGCATCGATCCCGGCGCGCACCGCAGTGGGATGAAATTGCGTCAGGCCGTTAAATTCAAAATCCGCTGTCGCATGAATCATGCGCCGCACGATAGGCCATTGCTCCGCTGTGTAATGGTGCGGACCGGCTTCGCGATCAACGATGGCGAAGGATTCGTGTTCTATCTGTTGGCCCGCCTGAGTGAGTTGTTCAGTGACGACGGTATTCATTTTGCGCCTGCGATTCTAATGTGATCATGTTCGTGTTCATGATGATCATGCTCGTGGGGATGGGCGTGATCATGGTGGTGACCATGGCCCTGCTCATGCGCGATTTCGCGATATTTGCAACCATCGCAAGGCATCAATGCGGCAGGGTGCTCATGTTGAATGTTATGTACATTTTCATCCAGTAATTGGTAAATCTCTTCCTCAAAGCCAAAATAATCAGCGCGGGCAAAACGGATATGCGGATACTGGGCGCTGAGATGTTCCACCTGGCGTTTGATGCGTTCGATCAGGGTGCCGGTGAACAGGTAATAGGGCAGTACCACGATTTGTGTCATCCCCACTTTGGAATGACGTTGAGCCACGCTTTCAATGCGCGGATAGGTAATGCCGGTAAAGGCAATATCCACCAGTTCGTGATCGCCTTCTTCCTGTAGCCAGCGTGCCATCTTGGCGAGTTCACCGTTAGCCATGCGATCCGACGAGCCACGCCCCAGTACGATGATGCTCGTAGTTTTCGGATCGGGCATGTCCAATTGATTCATGGCCTTTTTGAGTCGACGTTTCAAAATATTCAGAATCGGGTCGCAGGCGCCTAAATGCGGTGCATAAACAAACTCAATGCGCGGATGGCGTTCTCGCGCTTCCTCGATGTGCTCGGGAATTTCCATTTTCACGTGACCGGCGGCATTCAGGATCAACGGCACGACGATCGCACGCCGGCCATGACGTGCGGCGTTATCCAAGCCTTGGTCCAACATGACATCGGCAAACTCGATAAAACAAACTTCGATGTTCCAGTCCGGATGGCGTTTGCGCCAGATGTTTGCAAACTGTTCAATTTCCTGGTTGCCCGCGGGATTACGTGAACCGTGGCCGACGAGCAGAATCGTATCTTTCATTGTGAAGCCTCGCGTACTGTTTTTCCGCCTTTGCGGAAACGATGAGTAAAACTTGCGTCGTAGAGTTTTGATTTTTTCAATTCCCGCCAGTGGCGTGCGCCGAGTGTCGGGCTGACGATAATCATTGCCTGACTGTTGATCTTTTCTTCGCGACAACGCTCGCGGATATCGGCCAGTGTGCCACGGATGATTTTTTCTTCATTCGGCCAGCTGGCCTTGTGGACCACTAACACGGGTGAGTCCTCTGTCCAACCGGCAGCGAGCAGCTCTGCTTTTACTTTGCTGAGCAAGGTGATGGAGAGAAACAGACAAATCGTGCAATGGTGTTGGGCCAGTTCTTGCAGCGATTCACCTTCCGGCATCGGCGTGCGGCCTTCCATGCGCGTGAAGATGACGGTCTGCGTGACTTCCGGCAGGGTCAGACTTTCCATCGCTGCTGCAGCTGAAGCCATCGCCGAAGAAACGCCGGGTACTACACCGCACTCGATATTGGCGGCATCCAGCGGCTGGAGCATTTCGATCAACGCGCCATAGAGCGAAGGATCACCGGTCTGCAGGCGCACGACAGTGTCATGCGCCTGTGCCTGGGCAATTAACCAATCGGTGATTTGCTCCAGCGTCATGTCCTTGGAATCGACGATGTCGCAATTTGCTGGTGCCCAGCGAGTTGCCGCTTCCGATACCAGCGAACCGGCGTAGAGGATTGCGCCCGCGCGGGCGATAAGATCGCGCCCCTTGAGCGTCAACAATTCCGGATCACCGGGACCGGCACCGACGAACCACACCTTGCCCATGCTCAATCTGCGAATCTCCGATGAAAGAATCCGAACAAACCGCCGAGCCCCAGCCAAAACACGGCATTGGCGATAAATGTCGCGACGACGAATGCCTGCGCTAATTCTTCAGGCGCGCTGCTGCCAGAGACTTCCGGTTGTGGTGCACCGATCAGATGAGGAACAATCAGCAACAATGCCCCGAGGATTCTGACAGCGAGTTGTCGAAAGAAAAGGATGCAGACAAGACCGCTGGCAGTGAAGAGCGACGTGCTGATCCACCATAGCTGTCGATATTCTAGTTCCGCTGCTTGCGCGCCGGGAACTTCCGGTGGCAGGGCCAGAGAAGGTGCAACGAAGAAGACGGTGTAACCTCCGAGACCCCACAGTAGACCGGTACGCCAATTAAGTTTCGCACCGCGGAATGCGACCGCTGCGCTCAGCAATAACGCAAACCCGAGCGCGACAACGATATTGGCACCAGTGGTGGACAGCGTCCGCTGCCAGCCATTTTCCGGTTGCCACTCGCCATGTTCGTGTCCCGTGGCGTGGTTGTGGTTAGCATGATCGACGGTTGATTCGGGGTGCTCGTAGCGTTCAGCTTCGTGAATCAGCGGAATAATCTGGATTTGCTGAATCAGCGTGAGCAACAAGCCCGCTAGAATGCCGGCGAGTGCCGCCACCTTCACCATGCCCCTGAAGATCGTCATGTTCATATGCAGAGTACCTGTTTCTGTTAATGACAAGGGAACCCGGTCGAGTGACGCGAATCATGAGTGGCGTTGTGAAGAACGTCCGCCCCGGCGAAACCTGCCGCGAAAACGAGTATCGAACCGAGAACAGCGACGAGTAGGACGGCCAGCATTCTGGATGATGCGGTATTGGTGGGGATGGCTTTGGTCTGGGTGGTGGATGCGGTTTCGATGTGCATGATGTTCTCCTTAAAGTAAATAAAAAATTTAATATTCTGTTGAAAAATAATTTTTAGTCCATTCTCCCTCAGGGAGAAGACTAGGATGAGGGGATTAATCATGTAGGGGCGATTCATGAATCGCCCCTACTATTGCCCCCTCACCCCAACCCTCTCCCTGAGGGAGGGGGGGTAACAACCTAATCAATACTTCACTAACTAAACAACCGTGCCGCAACTTCCGGCGCGGACGGAAAATACAAATGCAAATATGACGCCTGTAATCGCCCAATTCGATATACCGCTTCCGCTTGCCCTCGTTTGCGTTGCGGCTGACTTGTCGCAATCGGCGATAACGATGTCTCCATCTGTGAATGATGGAAACTATGGCCGCGCAGTTGGCCTTCGGGCAGCGTCACACTGTGCAGGCCAAGATTGGCCAGTTTTTTTTGCAGCGTGGCATGGCCCGGCAGCAAGCCGGTCATTTTGGCACGCGTACCGGCGCTATCTGCCAGCGATTCCAATAAATACAACATCCCACCACATTCGGCGACGATGGGTTTGCCCGCAGCATGATGGTCGCAGATGGCTGTCTGCATGGCATGATTGTCCGCTAACACTTGTAAATGCAGCTCAGGATAGCCACCGGGCAAATACAGTGCATCAGCCTCAGGCAGTGTGTGATCAGTCAGCGGTGAGAAAAAGCGTAGTTCAGCACCCAGCGCGCGCAGCGTATCGAGATTGGCGGGATAGATAAATGAAAACGCGGCATCCTGCGCTACGGCGATGCGCACACCCTTCAGCAATTTCGGCAGCGTAGTAGTCTCTGCAGGTGCGGTGAAGGTCACCACTGCCGGCAATTGCGCGAGTGCAGTTTCAGCCAACGCCGCCGCGATCCGATCCAGACGTTCATCAAGATCAGCCAGTTCCTGCGCCTGTACCAAACCCAGGTGCCGTGATGGCAGCGAAAGCTGCTCGTCACGCGGCATTGTGCCGAGCAGGGAAATATTTTTCGGTAGCGACTCTGCCAGCAAGGCCGCGTGGCTGGCACTGCCAACATGATTGGCGAATACCCCGGCAAAAGCTAGAGTGGTGCGGTATGTGGCCAGGCCATGCACAATCGCGCCAAAAGTCTGCGCCATGGCCGTGGCACTGATCACAGTCATGGCCGGGATATTGAAGCGCTGCGCCAGATCGGCGCTGGAAGGGGTGCCGTCATAGAGGCCCATGACACCCTCCACCAAAATCACATCAGCCTCGGCTGCCGCTTTATATAAGAGTTCGCGGCAATGGTCTTCACCCCCCATCCACTGATCGAGCTGGTAGACCGGGTTGCCGGAGGCGCGTTCCAGGATCATTGGGTCGAGAAAATCGGGCCCGGTTTTAAAGACGCGTACCCGATGCCCCTGATTGCGGTAAAGACGGGCCAGTCCGGCGGTGATCGTCGTTTTGCCCTGGCCGGAGGCCGGGGCCGAGATGAAGAGGGCAGGGCAATGACGTGCTGGATGGGTCATAAGTCTTCAGTCAGCCCCAAACATGCAGCAAGGGGAGAATGATCGCTTGATCAAAGACTTGGTCGATAATGTGGGCATGACTGGTTTTCTCCCGTCAGATCGGCTGACGTCACAATACCGGGGGAGGGGGTGGACAGTGGCAATAAAGAAAACAAACGGCTCACCGTGACATCGCCCTCCGCAATGCTGATTTTTTGTGCGACAGGCCGGTCTCCGGGCTTGCGAGCGGGGTTTTGATCCCGGAAACAGCGCCTTCCCGTGCATGCACAGTGGCCTTAATGCTGTTTCTTGACTCGCTTACCGTTGCGGGGGCAGCGCCGGACTCGTGATTCACTCACCGGCTTCCCGTTTTATCCCGGCGGCAGACGCCGTGGGGATACCTGAAGCTAAACCGTGATACTAGCCCGTTTACGGGAGGCGGGTCAACGTAGCGGCAGGCGGGTAATCGGGAGTTAGAACTGATTGGGTGCAGCGGGAATTGGATCCGACACACCCGGCAAAAGGTGGGATTGCGACCAGTGTGTGATGTGTATAAAATAATATTTTTATACATAACGGGGGTTGTGTTATGCGAACCAATATCGACATTGATGATCACTTGATGGATGAAGCCCTCAAGGCGACCGGTCTCAAAACCAAACGCGAGGCTGTTGAGCTTGGTCTTAAGACCTTGGTTCGTCTCAGGAAACAGGAAGGTATCAAGGCATTCCGTGGACGCTTGAAATGGGAAGGGGATCTGGATCAGTTGAGAATTGCCGAGTGATCATTGTTGACTCGAGCGTCTGGATTGACTATTTCAATGGCCGGGATACTCCGGCTCCGGCGAAGCTTGATGCCTTATTGGGAGCCGAACCTCTCGCCATCGGTGATTTGATCTTAATTGAAGTGCTCCAAGGTTTTCGCACGGATGCGGATTACAAAACCGCCAAGCGGTTGCTGACTACGCTTACGATTTTTGACATGCTGGGAACAAAAGGCGCGTTGAAAAGTGCCGATAACTTTCGTGCTTTGAGAAAGAAGGGAATTACAGTCAGAAAAATGGCTGATGTGATCATCGCTACGTTCTGCATCGCAAATCACCACTCCCTGTTATTTTCCGATAAAGATTTTGTACCCTTTGTTAAACATTTTGGGCTGCGCGCAGTGAGTGTCAGCGAATGATATTATTTACCCCCGTCGCCTGAACCAGCCCGTGATGCTATATCGATCCGTCGTAGTGGGCAGCACTTCGTGATAAAACATTTCGCTTAAAAAGCAGGCCAGTAGACCGGCGCGTGGCGGGATGTCGATGGCGCGTTCATTGCCGTTTTCAGACACGAATAGTCGTAGTTCGCCGCGATGTTCGGGTTGCCAATGCTCATTCATGTACATCACGCAGGTCACCTGGCGGCTGTCGCTGCCTTGATGTTGATCAAGGTGGCGTTGGTAAAACGTACCGGGACCATACACCGCAAAATGACCTTCAAATTCAAACAAACCCAAGAACATTTGCTGATTGATCACTTGGCGTAACTGTTCGAGTTCGGCGAGATAACGCTGTGGTGCATCGTGATCTGTGACTTCATCGAGCCAGACGATATTGTCGCCACGGATTTTGGATTCGACGTGATAACCCTGTTCACGACCGACACCGGCGCGGCGAAAGGCGCCGTTTTCATGCAAGGCATCGGCCTCGTTTTTTAATGCCTGTGCCACTTCGGCATTAATGAAATTTTCGCTGATTGACCAACCTTGTTTAATCAGGTCGTTAACGATGCGTTGATATTTATCAGTGCTTGAGTTCATGACGATTATTTTAACAGTGGTTTTAGCGAGGGCCAGATATTATCAAGAATAATGCTCTGTGCTTGCGCGGTAGGATGCAGGCCATCGGCCTGAAAATGATCAGGTGTGGATAAGCCATTCAGCAGGAATGGTGCTTTGGGTAATTTATAATGTTTGGTTAAGTCATAAAATGTGTTGGCGAAGGATTCGGTATAGGTTGTGCCATAATTGGGTGGCAACTTCATGGCAATCAGTAATATTTTAGTGCCTCGTTTTTGTGAGATTTCAATCATCTTGGCCAGATTGTCGTGCATGGCATCGATAGGCAATCCACGCAGGCCATCGTTGGCGCCCAATTCGATAAGAACGATTTTGGGTTTAAATTGGTCCAACGTGTTATTGAAGCGAGCCAAGCCACCGCTGGTGGTTTCGCCACTGATGCTGGCATTGACCACCTGGTGCCCATAACCTTTTTCGCGTAAGCGTTGTTGCAACAAGCTGACCCAACCGGCATTCTGTTCAATACCAAAGCCAGCGCTGAGGCTGTCGCCATAGACAAGGATGACGGGTGGCAGGGCGGCGAATGTCGCTGTTGACATTGCGAACAGGGTAACCGAGAGAAAGAAGCGTATTATCATGAGTTTTTACGTTGCATTATGAATCGACAATTTAAACAAATTCACGGTAGGGTGCGCCATGCGCGCCAAATCATCAACCCTAAAACATGGCGCGCGCGACGCACCCACCGCCATTTTTCACTTGCTGAGTTGATGGAGACATGATGGCCAACATTGCCCTACAAGCCGAGAATCTTTGCAAAACAGTGACCAGTCCCGAGGGTGAACTCAAACTGCTGCGGAACATAAATCTTAACATTTCTGTGGGCGAATCGGTGGCGGTGGTGGGGGTTTCCGGTTCCGGCAAATCGACCTTGCTCGGGTTGCTGGCGGGGTTGGACACGCCAACAACAGGTTCCGTGCACATCGACGGAGTCGATTTATTCGCGCTGGATGAAGATGGTCGTGCCCGACTACGCGCCGAGAAGGTCGGTTTTGTGTTTCAGGCCTTTCAGCTTTTGCCTAATCTCACGGCCCTGGAAAATGTAATGCTGCCGCTGGAATTGGCGGGGCGGCGCGATGCCGTCGATGTGGCGACACAAGTATTGCAGCGGGTGGGTTTGGAACGGCGGTTGAAGCATTATCCCAAGCAACTTTCAGGCGGTGAGCAGCAGCGTGTCGCCATAGCCCGTGCTTTTGCCTCGCAGCCCAAGGTGTTGTTCGCCGATGAGCCGACTGGCAATCTTGATCGGCAGACCGGTGAGCGCATTATTGACTTACTGTTTCAGCTCAATGTTGAGCAGGGGACAACGCTGGTACTGGTCACTCATGATAATCATCTGGCGGATCGTTGCCAGCGGCGTTTGGAACTGGACGCTGGACAGTTGAGGTCCGGTGCGTGAATAACATCTCTTTAGCGCTACGTTTCCTGCGTCGCGACTGGCGTGCGGGTGAACTGACGGTATTGATGCTGGCACTGATTATCGCTGTTGCCAGTGTCACCTCAGTGAGTTTCTTCACTGATCGCATTCACCAGGCTCTGCAAAGCCAGGCCAATGATCTGTTGGGTGGTGATCTGGTGTTGCAATCCGGCGAACTGGTGACTGCAGAACGTTTGCAACAACTCGCAGCTTCGGGTTTGCAAAGTGCAACGACAGCGGAATTTCCGACCATGGCTTTGTCAGGCGAGCGCAGTCAACTGGTGGCGCTCAAAGCAGTCAGTAAAAATTATCCACTGCGCGGGCAGCATCGTATTGCGCCAAATTTGTTTGTGAATGATGCCGCGACTGAGGGAGGCCCAGCGCCGGGTACGGTGTGGGCGGAAAGCCGCTTGCTGTCCGAGTTGGGTATTGATGTCGGCGCGGAGATTAGCGTCGGCGCCACACAGCTTAAAGTGGCCGCTGTGTTGACCAGCGAACCAGATCAATCGGAGGGGACGATGTTCAATATCGCGCCTCGATTGTTGATGAACAGTGATGATCTGGCCGCAACCGCATTAATTCAACCCGCGAGCCGGGTTCATTACCGGTTATTGATTGCAGGTGATTCGAAAGCAGTGGCGCGCTTGCGCATGGATTGGCAGCAACATCTGGCGCCGGGTGAAACCTTGCAGGGGGTCGAAGATGCGCGGCCCGAGGTGCGCACGGCATTGGCGCGGGGCGAGAGTTTTCTCGGATTGGCGGCGCTGGTCAGCGTGTTGTTGGCCGGGACTGCCGTGGCAATGGCAGCGCGGCGTTTTGTCAGCCGTCATCTCGATAACTGTGCTGTGATGCGGTGTCTGGGCGCCGAGCAGAAATTTATTAGCCGGCTTTATCTGCAACAAATGTTGTTTCTCGGTGTGGTGGCCAGCGCCATCGGCATCGTGATCGGTTTTGTCGCGCAATCCGGGTTAGTGGTTTTTCTTGGACCGCTGGCAGGCGTTAATCTGCCTGCGCCGGGCGCATGGCCAGTGGTGTGGGGCCTGCTCACTGGCATGATCACGCTACTGGGTTTTGCCATGCCGCCGATGTTGCAACTGACCAACGTGCCTACGCTGCGCGTGTTGCGCCGTGATCTTGGTCCACCGCGCATCAACGCGGTGTTGGCTTATGGTTTCGGCTTGGGTGCGTTTTTATTGCTGGTGATCGTTCAAGCTCAAAATCTTAAATTGGCGCTGGCGGTAGTGTTGGGGTTGGTGTTGTTGGCAGGATTATTAGCGTTGTTGGCGGCGGGGTTGCTGTTTGTATTGCGCACATTCAAGCGAGGTGGTTCCGCCTGGCGGCTGGGATTGAGCAATCTCTCACGTCGCGCCAATCACAGCATTGTGCAAATGATCGGTTTTGGTATCGGGCTGATGGCGTTGTTGTTGCTGGTCGTCGTGCGTAGCGATTTGCTGGAAGAGTGGCAGGGACGGTTACCGGAAGATACGCCCAACCGTTTTCTGATCAACATCCAGCCAGATCAGCTCAAACCGTTGCAGGATTTTTTTAAATCGGAAGCGGTCGACGTGCCGCTGTTGTATCCGATGGTTCGCGCGCGGCTGGTGGAGATTAATGGCCGGCCAGTGTCGATGGATGATTTTCCGGTCGAGCGCGCCAAACGGCTGGTGAATCGCGAATTCAATCTTTCCTGGGCTGAACAGCTGCAAGACGATAACCAGATCATTGCCGGTCACTGGTGGCAGGCGAGTGATTTTGGCAAGGCGTTGTTCTCGGTCGAAGAGGGGCTTGCCAAAGAATTGGGACTCAAGCTTGGCGACACACTCACATATAGCGCTGGCGGCCAGCGCTTCAGCGCTGAGATCACCAGTCTGCGTAGTGTGAAGTGGGATAGCTTCCGCGCCAATTTTTTTGTGCTGGCGCCGCCGGGCATGTTGGATGCTTATCCGGTCAACTACATCACCGGTTTTTATCTGCCTCTGGCGCGGCATGATGTATTGAATCGTTTGGTGCGCCAGTTCCCCAATATCACCGTACTGGATGTCGGCGTCATTCTCGATCAAGTGCGCAGCATCATCAATCGCGTCACCTTGGCGGTGGAGTATGTCTTTCTCTTTACCCTGAGCGCGGGATTGATGGTGCTCTACGCCGCCATCCACGCCACCCTCGACGAACGGATTCACGAGGCCGCGATCCTGCGCACCCTTGGCGCCCGGCGAGGTCAGATTCTCGGCAGCATCGTCTTGGAATACGCCGGTCTCGGTTTGTTGTCGGGCTTGGTGGCGTCGGTCGCTGCCGGGGTCGTGGGTATGATCCTCGCCGAACGGGTGTTTGAATTGAGTTACGTGCCCGGACCAAGTCTGTGGTTGGGCGGAATGCTCGTCGGGGCGATCGGTGTCGGGTTGGCGGGAACGTTGGGTACAAAGCACGTGCTCAATCAGCCGCCGTTGCAGACCTTGCGCAACGTATAAGATTTTTCCACTTGTATGCCGACTGTCATTCTGGCCGAAGGGAGAGACCTTGTAACAAATTTTTACAATTCAGGCCGTAGAAGCAAGATTTCTCGCTAGCACTCGAAATGACAGAGTAATACGGCCTTTTATCAGGTTAACCAATGATGGCGTGTGCCGCTAACTGACTTGGATATCGTTCATCCAACGGCCGGACGCCCGTCGGCAATAATCAGTAAAGGGTTTTGTTATGAACACAGATGCCCCCACCACCATTGCGCAGCGTGGATCGGTATTCACTATTTTGTACGCCGTTTTTCTGGCGTTGATTGCCAGTGTGGGCGCGTTGCTGGTTCCCAATTTCCTTCAACAGCAGCACTTTGTGGAACAGGAGCGCCGTGGCGTGGCTTTTCTGGTCGCGCTCCGTCCACTGCTGGAACACATTCCTGAGCATCGTGGCGTGTGTATCGTTCAGCGTCAAGGCGAGGCTACCTGGCGTGATCGGTGTCTTGCGTTAGAGCAGACTGTCGATCGGGATTTTCAGCGGTTGGCCCGGGTGAACAGCGAGGTAGGAAACGCACTCGAGACCTCGGTACGCGTCAATGCCCTTCAAGAATGGTGGCAGCGGCTCAAAAAGCGAACTGTTGATTTGTCTGCGGATGATTTTTTTAGCCAGCACACAGCACTGATCGATGAAATGGGCGATCTGATCGACCACGTGGCGGACAGCTCCGGTCTGGTTCTTGATCCGGTGGCGGAAACCTATTACTTGATGGACATCGCAGCTAAGCGGTTACCGCTATTCATCGAGTCCATCGCGCAGATTCGCGGCGTTGGTAGTGCAGCGATCAATCATCTCGATACGGACAGCAGACTGGATGCTATGGTGAAAATAGAACTGGGGCGGGAGAATAGCAGACAATTGCAGGTGAGTGTCGCACACGTTCTGGAACAGACTAAGGACCAAGCCGGGACACTTAGGGATTTGGCAAATGAGGCGGTGCAAGAATCATTTGGGTTTATTGTTCTGGCGACAACCCAACTTCTGGGTGAGCATAGTGTTGACGTTGTCCCCGCTTCATTTTTTGATGCTGGCAGCCATGCCCTCGCGGATATTTTTCAGTTCTACGATGCCGTTCTGGTGCAGCTGGACACTCGTCTGGAGCAACGGGAGCAGGCGGCTGCAGAGTCATTGTATCTGTTGATTGCAACGTTGGTGTTGGTGCTGGTTCTGGGGGGATTTCTGCTCAGACGCCTGCTGGCATCAATGCAACAAGTGGCCATGAGCGAAACTCGTTTAGCGTCTATTTTCGATGCGGTCATCGACGGGATCATCGTCATCGACGATAAAGGCGTTATCAAGTCCACCAACGCTATGGTACGGAAGATCTTCGGATATTGCGCCGAGGAACTGATTGGTCACAATGTCAGCATGCTGATGGATAACTCGGATGCCAGTCAGCACGATGATTATCTAAAGCGTTATCAAGAAACCGGGGCTGCTAAAATCATAGGTGTCGGACGCATGGTGAAAGGTCGACGTAAGGATGGCAGCTTCTTCCCCCTGGATCTGGCGGTGACCGTCACCCGCGTTGCGAATAAGACCTTGTTTACCGGGGTCTTGCGTGATATCAGCGAACGGGTGCGGGCGGACATCGAATTCCAGGCGCAGCGTGATCAGTTGCAGCGTGCCAATGCCGCGCTGGTCGAGGCCAAGGATCAGGCCGAGGCGGCCGCCAAGGCCAAAAGCCAATTTCTGGCTGCCATGAGTCATGAGATTCGCACGCCTATGAACGGTGTCGTGGGTATCGTTGAGGTGTTGGACCGCACCACTCTTGATGACGATCAGCGCGATTTATTGGGAACCGTGCGCGAATCCGCCTTCTCGCTGCTGGGGATCATCGACGACATTCTCGACTTTTCCAAGATCGAGGCGGGTCGCCTGGACCTGGAACAGGTGCCGCTGTCACTGACGAGTCTGGTCGAGAGCGTTGGCGAGGCGCTGTTGCCCTTGGCGAATCGCAAGGGAGTCGAGTTGCTATTGTTCTGTGATCCACGTTTGCCGGAAATTCAAGCCGATCCGGTGCGGTTGCGTCAGGTGCTGTTCAATCTGGCGGGCAATGCCGTTAAGTTCACCGGCGGTGATCCAGTCCGTCGCGGACGGGTCGTGATTCGCGCGGAACTGGAGACAACCTCGGCGCAACGGGCACAGCTGTTGTTGCGGGTGGAGGACAATGGTATCGGCATCAGCCCTGAAGTCCAGACGCAATTGTTCCAGCCCTTTGTCCAGGCCGAAAGCTCCACCACGCGGCGTTTTGGTGGCACTGGACTGGGTCTGACGATCAGTCGCCGTCTGGTCGAACTCATGGGCGGACACATCAGTCTGGAGAGTCAGCCGGGGGAGGGCTCGATTTTTTCCGTACACCTCGATTTACCGGTTGCCTCCGATAACATCGAGCGGCCTGATTTTGAGTTGACGGGCGTGAAGGCATGGGTATTAAGCCAGGATGAGGTCGTCCGCTCCTTGATCGAACGTTACCTGTCTTCCGCCGGAGCAACCGTTACTGCAGCCAGTAGTGACCAGGATTTAGTCCAGCAGGCACGCACGGCCGCGAGCAGTGGGCTTGTCGTGGTCATGGATTGTGACGGAACGCAGGATACCGGCGCCGTGCGCGATCGTGTGCGGCAGGCATTGAGCGATTCTCGGCCACGATTTGTGATCGTCAGCCGCGGGCAGCGCCGGCGCGCCCGGCTCGATGGCGATGACGGCGTGGCCGTAGACCTGGAGGCCATGCGCCGGAAGACGTTTCTGCATGCCGTTGCGGCAGCGGTGGGGCGCGCTTCTCTGGAAAAAATCCCGCCCGTCGCCGACGCACTGCCTGGCCCGATACCGCTGACCCTGGCAGCCGCAGAAGCGGCGGGGATGTTGATACTGGTCGCCGAGGATAACGAAATCAACCGCAAGGTGCTCAGCCATCAGCTCGGCATGCTGGGCTATCCGGCCGAACTGGCCGCTGATGGCCGCGAGGCATTGGAACGCTGGCGTGAAGGGCGTTTTGGTTTGGTATTGACCGATTGTCATATGCCGGAAATGGATGGTTATGACCTGGCCCGCGCGATCCGGTGCGAGGAGGATGGCAAGCAACATATCCCCATCATTGCCATTACCGCGGATGCGCTCAAAGGCACGGATCGGAGTTGTCTTGCCGCAGGCATGGACGATTATCTGTCCAAGCCGGTGCAATTGCATGTGTTGCAGGAGAAGCTGAAAAAATGGTTGCCGCTGGCATCAATCGCCGGTGGAGATGACACCCCCGCAGCGGCTGACCGGATGATGGCTGCCAGTGCCGTCGATCCCGCTGCCCTTGCCGAGGTGCTGGGCGTTGATGACAAAAGCCTGATGGCGGATTTCTACAATGATTTTTTGTGTAATGCCGAAGAGACAGTGGCTGCTCTTGAATCAGCCTATACTGCACGGCAACACGGCGAAATCGGAGCACTGGCGCACCGTTTGAAATCTTCGGCGCGCAGCGTCGGCGCCAACACATTGGCCGATTGCTGCCTGGCGCTGGAACAATCCGGAAAGGCCGGGGATTGGGCGGAGATTGATCGGCAAATGGCAGAATTGCCGGGACTCTTTGCTTCAGTGAAGGCGTGGATACAGGATTATGTGAGTCAGGCGGGCGCTTGATCGGACATTTTCTTAGCAGCTTGTTGAAAAAAGCACTTAGTCCCTTCTCCCTCAGGGAGAAGGCTAGGATGAGGGGGGTATAATCAAACAATTATGCTTCATTTATCCCCTCACCCCAACCCTCTCCCTGAAGGAGAGGGAGTTTTTCAACAAGCTGTTAGGGAGCCTGTTGAAAAATGTGATCGGGGACGTAGGGGCGATTCATGAATCGCCCCTACAGGTCTTGAGATATGTCGTCTGGCGCCATCACCCAAATCTGCTCCGAGACCAGCATGCTGCGGAGCTCTTGCAAGCGGTTAATGACCAGCTGGCTGAGCGTGCTTCCCGCCGCGAGTAACAGGGTACTGTCCTTGGCCACTATGTTTCTCATCAGAACGAGCCCGGGTTTTAGCTGCAGGAGCGAGATTTTTACCGCGCCGTCCGGTGGTGGTTCTTCTGCTCCAGAATCCACATTGCTTGAGACTTGTAGCGTGATGGCGGCGGTTTCATCCGGTTTTTGTTTGATCGGAGTACTGATCTTGGCGGTGCTTTTTGGAGACGTAGTAATATGTAGTTTGGGTGCGGAAGGGGCGGTATGTACCTCGGAGATATCAGTATTCACGGACTGGTAGGCGCTCTCAGGCTTTAAATGCAGGGTTTCATTGATCGCTTTGCGTATGTTGTCCAGTAAGTCACCGGTTTTTAGTGGTTTAGCTAGAAAGCCGTTTACGTCCAAAGCGATAGCAGCGCGAAGTACCGTCATATTGGAAAAACTTGTAAAGATAACAGTCCGGGTATCACGCGGGGTGCGCGTATTACCGCAGCGAATCTGCCGCAATAACTCCAGCCCGTTGATGCCAGGCATTTCCACGTCAGTGAAGATGAGCGAGTAATCTGCACTCTTAACCATTTTTAGTGCTGCCAGGCCAGAGTCGGCCTCCTCGATATCCTTGTAGCCTATGCTGTTTAGCGTATGTCGCACGAGACGCCGCTGAAACGGGTCATCATCGGCAACAAGAATCGGGAAGAAGTGTAAGTCCTTATAGACATCCATGTGAGCACCGAATTATATCTTAGTTATAAAAAATCCATTATCAACAATTGGTTGAGATAGGTCTTATAGTGAATTGCTGACCTTTCTTAATGCCTCATCCAGTAATTCGAATTTTTCCTAATCTTCGGAATATTGAAATCACACACATTAAATACATACAATTGTTGTACTAGTCAACGTGCCGTTGCTCTTGACCCGTTATTTATCCCCCCACACCAACACATATTCATGCGGAATCTTTAATCCCTCCGGCGTTTGAAAGTCTCGGGCGAAGCGCGCGACCTCATCGCGAATCAGGTCGCACTGATCGGTGGGCAGGGCCTCGAACTGTTGGCGCAGGATGTCGGACGCTTCAATCAGATTCCAGTAGTCATCAAAGGACTGGAATTCATAGTTAAAACGTTTTCTGGAAACTTGAAAGCGAGTGAGTCCGGCGCGGTTGAGCATTTCCTCGATCACGCCCGGTGGTCCCAGTGACGTGACTTTCTCCAAGGCAGGCGCCAATTCCTCAGCAATGCGCCCCTTGAACACCTGTCGTGCCCAATACATAGTGGTCATGGTCTCTGCTGTGCCCCATACGGTGAAGGCGTAACGGCCGCCCGTTTTCAGCACCCGGGCCATTTCATTTACACCTTGTTGGGGATCGGCGAAGAGCATAATTCCGAAGCGGCATAATACCTTATCAAAACTTTCGTCGGTAAATTCGAGCCTCTCTGCGGGCATGGTCTGGAAGCGAATGTTAGCCAGTCGTTCGCGTTCAACCTTGTTCCGTGCTGTGCGCACCATGCCCTCGGCGGCATCGACGCCGACGATGTTGACGCCCGGTTGTTGCCGGGCCAGGGTCAGCGCCGGTTCGCCCGTGCCCGAGGCAAGGTCCAGAATCTTGTCCCCGGTCTCGGCCTGCAAGACATCGAGCAGGGCAGCGCCCACCGGGGCGATGTGGGGTAACCAGAGATCAAACTTTTCCGCGATTGCATCCCAGTTGGGTTGGCTGCCAGTGGTCATCGTGATCCGTCCCTCAGTTGTTTATGCATGGCCAAGTATGGTCCAACCGGCTGGATATGCAAATGCGCCTGCTTGTCGTCGTTAAAGGCCCATGCTAAGGTCTTGAGATCATGAACATTCAAACGATTAAGCGGGCATTTCTAGCCTTTGTGGTCAGTGTCAATATCGCTTGGGCGCAGGAAGATGCGCCAGTGGTCGACACGGCCGCGCCCATTGTCCCCGCCGAAGCTGTGCCTGCCGCGCCAAAGACTGATTCCACAGCTGTTCAGAAGATTACGCTGACCACGCCCCTGGGCACTACTTTGGACGCTTACGTTGCCGGCCCAGAAGATGCGCCTTTTGGGATACTCCTGCTGCATGACTATTGGGGTTTGAACGACAGCATGCGGCAATGGGTGCAACGCTATGCCGCCAAGGGTTATCGTGCGCTGGCGATCGATGTCTTTGACGGACGTAAGACGGGTAAGCAATGGCTGGCCCAGGAAATCATGGGTGCAATCGATCCCGAGTGGGTGAGATACGACATCCTGGCCGGGCTCAAATACCTCAAAGCCCCGGGGCGCAAGATCGCCACCATGGGTTGGGGCTATGGCGGCTGGCAATCCTTCCAGGCGGCGTTGATTGCACCCAATGAGATTTCGGCGACGGTGATCTGGTATGGCCCCCTGGATGAGAGTGTCGAGGGTGTGCGCCGGTTACGGGCGCCAGTGCTCGGCATTTATGCCAAGGACGACAGCATTGTCCCGCCGCCGAAAGTGGAGGGTTATGAGCGACTGATGAAACGAGCGCTGATTCGATTCAGTGCCAGTCATTACGCAGGGCAACATGGTTTTGCCGATCCGCAGTATCCCAGCTATAACCCTGGTTTGGCCGAGGATGCCTGGAAGGAAGTGGATCAATTCCTGGCGACCCACATTGAAAAAGGGGAGGCGGGAAGCGGCGGTTAGCGGTCCACGGAATATTTGGATGGTCCTTGCAGGGGCGATTCATGAATCGCCCCTGCAATATCGATCCCCTGGCAAGGGTCTTTTTGTTATACTAATCCGCTTGTTTCATGCGCTTGACGGCGCGCTACTGAATCAGTAGCTTCCGAAGTTTATTGCGTAGAATCGCAGGCTTAAGAAGGGGCTCGCGGGTGCGGGCTTTTTTTGCGTTGGATTATTTGGATGTGATATGGGAGATAACAAGGTGGAATTGACTGGCGCCGAGATCTTTGTCCGCTGTTTGCAGGATGAAGGTGTCGAATACGTGTTTGGCTACCCGGGTGGGGCCGTCCTGCATATTTATGATGCGCTCTACAAGCAGGAACAGGTAAAGCACGTATTGGTGCGTCACGAGCAGGGCGCCACGCATGCCGCCGACGGTTATGCGCGTGCCACAGGCAAACCGGGCGTTGTCCTGGTGACCTCCGGTCCGGGCGCCACCAACGCCGTCACCGGGATTGCCACGGCATACATGGATTCGATTCCGATGGTCATTTTTACCGGTCAGGTACCAACGAACTTGATCGGCAACGATGCGTTTCAGGAAGTCGATAATGTGGGCATCACGCGTCCGTGTGTGAAGCACAACTTTCTGGTGAAGGATGTCACCAAGCTCGCCGAGACCATTAAGAAAGCGTTTTATATCGCGACGACCGGTCGTCCCGGTCCGGTGGTGGTCGATATTCCGAAGGATGTTTCGGCGCACAAGGCGGAGTACAGCTATCCGAAGAAGATCGACATGCGGTCTTACAACCCGGTGATTAAGGCTAATCAGCGTCAAATTAAAAAAGCTGCGGAATTGATGCTGTCGGCCAAGCGGCCCATGGTGTACACCGGCGGCGGCATCATTCTTGGCGGTGCGGCGAAACCATTAACCGATCTGATTAAGTATCTGGGTTATCCCATCACCAATACGCTGATGGGGCTCGGTGGCTATCCCGCCACCGATAAACAATTCCTGGGCATGCTGGGCATGCACGGCACTTATGAAGCCAATATGGCGATGCACCATTGCGATGTGTTGATTGCCATCGGCGCGCGCTTTGACGATCGTGTGACGGGTAATGTGCAGAAGTTCTGTCCGACAGCGAAGATTATTCATGTCGATATCGATCCGGCGTCGATTTCCAAAAACGTTAAAGTCGATGTGCCGATTGTTGGCAATGTCGATACCGTACTCAAGGACCTGATCAAAACGATCAAGGAAATCGGCGAGATGCCGGACAAGAAAGTATTGGCCGACTGGTGGAAACAGATCGAGGAATGGCGCGGACTGGATTGCCTGAAGTTTGATCGTGGCAGCGAATTGATCAAGCCGCAGTATGTGATTGAAACCTTGTACAAGGTCACCAAAGGCGAAGCCTTTGTCACGTCCGATGTTGGACAACATCAGATGTGGGCGGCGCAGTTCTATAAATTCGACAAACCCCATCGCTGGATCAATTCCGGTGGTCTGGGCACGATGGGTTTCGGTCTGCCCGCGGCAATGGGTGCACAATTGGCGCATCCCGATGCCACGGTTGCCTGTGTGACCGGTGAGGGCAGCATCCAGATGTGTATTCAGGAGTTGTCTACCTGTCTTCAGTACGCCCTGCCGATCAAGGTTATCTGTTTGAATAATCGTTTCCTGGGTATGGTGCGGCAGTGGCAGGAGTTTTTCTATCAAGGCCGTTACGCCATGTCTTACATGGATGCGTTACCGGATTTCGTCAAACTGGCAGAGGCCTATGGTCATGTCGGCATGCGCATCGAAAAACCGGGCGATGTTGAGGGTGCGTTGAAAGAAGCGATCAGGCTCAAGGATCGCTTGGTGTTTATGGATTTCGTCACTGATCAGACAGAAAATGTCTATCCGATGATCCCGGCCGGTGCGGGCTTGAATGAAATGATTCTGGTGTAAGGCGATGCGGCACATAATTTCAATTTTGATGGAAAACGAAGCGGGTGCCCTGTCACGTGTTGCAGGGTTGTTTTCGGCGCGTGGGTACAACATTGAATCGCTGACGGTGGCGCCGACCGAAGATCCGTCGCTGTCGCGCATGACCTTGGTGACGCGTGGTTCGGACGAGATCATCGAGCAGATCACCAAACAGCTCAACAAGCTGATCGATGTGGTGAAGCTGATTGACCTGACCGAAGGCCCGCATATCGAGCGCGAGATGATGCTGGTCAAGGTGCGTGCGGCAAGCGAGGATCGGGCCGAATTGAAACGTTTGTCCGATATCTTCCGTGGTCACATCATCGATGTGACACCCAGTACCTATGTAATTGAATTGACCGGTACCGGCGATAAGCTGGATGCTTTTTTGGAAGCGGTAGGTTCAGCCGCAATTCTTGAAACAGTGCGTTCCGGTGTCTCCGGTATCGGCCGTGGCGAAAAGAGTTTGTCCGTTTAAAACGGGTAATCGAATTTATCATTTGACTAAAAAGTAAGAAGGAAATACATCATGTTGAACATGTACTATGATAAAGACTGCGATCTTTCCATCATCCGTGGAATGAAAGTCGCTATTATCGGTTATGGCTCACAAGGCCATGCCCATGCTAACAATCTGAAAGATTCCGGCGTCGATGTTACCGTCGGTCTGCGCAAGGGTTCGCCTTCCGCAGTCAAGGCTGAAAAGGCCGGTCTGAAAGTGTCGGCCGTGGTTGATGCGGTTAAGGCTGCTGATCTGGTCATGATCCTGACGCCGGATGAATTCCAATTCAAACTGTATCGTGACGAAATCGAACCGAGCCTGAAGGAGGGTGCAGTTCTGGCCTTTGCTCACGGCTTCAGCATCCTTTATAACCAAATCGTGCCGCGTTCCGATTTGGACGTCATCATGATTGCACCGAAAGCACCGGGTCACACCGTGCGTAGCGAGTTTGTCAAAGGCGGTGGTATTCCCGACTTGATCGCGATTCATCAAGATGCCTCTGGTAAGGCCAAGCAAATTGCACTGTCTTATGCCTGTGGCGTGGGCGGTGGCCGTACCGGCATTATCGAAACCACATTCAAAGACGAAACCGAAACCGATCTCTTTGGTGAACAGGCCGTGTTGTGCGGTGGCGCGGTTGAACTGGTCAAGGCCGGTTTTGAGACCTTGGTTGAAGCCGGTTATGCGCCAGAGATGGCGTATTTCGAATGCCTGCACGAACTGAAATTGATCGTTGACCTGATGTACGAAGGCGGTATCGCCAACATGAACTACTCTATTTCCAACAATGCAGAGTATGGCGAATATGTGACCGGCCCTAAAGTCATTAACGAAGAAAGCCGTTGGGCGATGCGCGAAGCGCTGAAAAACATTCAGACTGGCGAATACGCTAAGCGCTTTATCCTGGAAGGTCAGGCCAATTATCCAGAAATGACCGCGATGCGTCGTCTCAATGCCGCGCATCCGATCGAACAGACGGGTGAAAAGCTGCGCGCGTTGATGCCCTGGATTGCCGCCAATAAATTGGTCGACAAATCCAAGAACTGATTGTCTTGGAAAAGCAGATAACCGCAAAGGACGTTAAGGAACGCAAAGGGATTAAATGCTGGATAGAAAATTCCCATGTGTGCGAGATGCAAAGTGCCCGTTGGCTTCCTCCTTCGCGTCCTTCGTGTCCTTTGCGGTAAGTGCTGTTTTAAATCAATGACAGACCATCATGGAACCTGAAATCAAACGCCGCCGCGGCATTTATTTACTGCCCAATCTGTTTACCACGGCAGGCTTGTTTGCCGGATTTTATGCCGTGGTTTCGGCCATGAACGGCCGTTTCGAGGCAGCGGCGATTGCCATCTTTTTTGCCATGATTATGGACGCATTTGATGGTCGTATCGCACGCATGACCAATACCCAAAGCGATTTCGGCAAGGAATATGACAGTCTGGCGGATATGGTGTCGTTTGGTCTGGCGCCGGCGCTGGTGATGTATCAATGGGCCTTAGTGCCACTGCACAAGATCGGTTTTGCCGGCGCCTTCGTCTTTGCTGCGGGTGCGGCACTGCGGCTGGCCCGATTCAATACCCAGGTCGGAACCATCGACAAGCGCTATTTCCAGGGTTTGGCCAGCCCCGCCGCTGCGGCCTTGCTGGCGGGCTTGGTGTGGTGGGGTGATGATGCAGGATGGCCCCGTGAGCATCTGGTGATCCCGGCCCTGATCCTGACGGTAAGTGCTGGCATATTAATGGTCAGTAATATCCGTTATTACAGCTTTAAAGACCTTGATCTCAAAGGTCAGGTGCCCTTTATCAAGATTCTGCTGGTGGCGGCGATCTTTGTCCTGGTGGCAGGCGACCCGCCACGGGTGTTATTTGCTATCGCCTTGATCTATGCCTTGTCCGGGCCTGCCCTGACCTTGATCCAGTTGCGCAAGCGCCGGGCCGAACGCAAACATCATGGCGAGGGCGAGGGTTGATTCTCTTTATTGGCAGCAGTATAGTGAAATACTGACCCAAGTGATTGAATGATGAACTTTAACGCCAACAACACGATGAATGCCTGCTGTCACCGCCCGGTGATGGTTGCGTTGTTGCGCCAATCTCTTCTGCTGAACCTGCTGCTGCCCTCGGGCAGACAATGACCCCCGGCCCGGACGGGCACCCCTACTAGAGTAAATAGACAGCCCCTGAACAAGGGTAAATCCATGCGGCCCTGTGGCGGCAAAAAGGGGGCTAAGGTAACATCAGGATACGAATTTCGGAGTGAACCATGAAAGACAAATTGATTATTTTTGACACGACCTTGCGCGATGGTGAGCAGAGCCCCGGTGCCTCGATGACCAAAGAGGAAAAGATCCGGATCGCCAAGGCCCTGGAGAAAATGCGCGTCGACGTGATCGAGGCCGGTTTTCCGATTGCCAGCCCCGGTGATTTCGAGTCGGTGCAGGCTGTGGCCAAGATGGTGAAAGACAGCACGGTTTGCGGTTTGGCGCGGGCGCTGGATAAGGACATTGATCGCGCCGGCGAGGCACTCAAGCGCGCGAACTCGGCGCGGATTCATACCTTCATCGCCACCTCGCCGATTCATATGCAGATGAAATTGCGCATGACGCCGGATCAAGTGGTGGAGCAAGCCGTCAAAGCGGTGAAGCGTGCCCGGCAATATACCGATAATGTCGAATTTTCGCCTGAAGATGCGGGCCGCTCCGAGTTGGATTTTCTGTGTCGTGTAATCGAAGCGGTAATCGATGCCGGTGCGCGTACAGTGAACATTCCGGATACGGTGGGTTACAATCTGCCACATCAGTTCGGCAATTTGATCAAGCAATTGATTGAGCGTGTGCCGAATTCTGATAAGGCGATATTTTCCGTGCATTGCCACAATGATTTGGGTTTGGCCGTGGCCAATTCTTTATCGGCGGTGATCAATGGTGCGCGCCAGGTCGAGTGCACGATCAACGGTCTTGGCGAGCGTGCCGGTAACGCCGCGCTGGAAGAAATCGTAATGGCCGTACGCACCCGGCGTGATATTTTCCCCTGTGATGTCGAGCTGGATACCACGCACATTGTTCCCACGTCGCGTCTTGTGTCCGGCATTACCGGTTTTGCGGTGCAGCCGAATAAGGCGATTGTCGGTGCCAATGCCTTTGCCCATGAATCGGGTATCCATCAGGATGGTGTGCTCAAGAGCCGCGAGACTTATGAAATCATGAGTGCGCAAGATGTGGGTTGGGCCGCTAATCGCATGGTGCTGGGCAAACACTCTGGCCGTAATGCCTTTCGTACCCGGTTGCAGGAAATTGGGATCATTTTTGAAACGGATGAAGAGTTGAACGAAGCCTTTGCCCGTTTCAAGGATCTTGCCGACAAGAAACACGAAATCTATGACGAAGATTTACAGGCACTGGTGACGGACGCCAATCTTAGTGCGGAAAATGAGAGTATCAAGCTGTTGTACCTTCGCGTCTGTTCCGAAACCGGTGAGACGCCACGCGCCAAGGTAAGTTTGTGGTTGGCAGGTGATGAAAAACATCACGAAGCCGAAGGCGGCGGACCGGTGGATGCAACCTTTAAAGCCATCGAAGGTATGATCAATAGCGGTGCCGATTTACAGCTTTATTCAGTCAACAACATCACCAGTGGCACGGACTCGCAAGGTGAAGTGACCGTGCGGCTGGAGAAGGGTGGGCGGATCGTGAATGGCCAGGGATCGGATACCGATATCGTAATCGCTTCAGCCAAGGCCTATATCAATGCGCTGAACAAGATCCTGCTCCCAGCCGAGCGGGCACATCCGCAATCACTGTAAATCGCACGTATGAGCCACGAAGAAACCGCACGTCGCTTATCTTACCTGGATGCCATGGGTGTTCAGGTGTGGCAGGCGCGTGCTGTTTCTGAAACGGTTGTGCCAACGGTTTCAGAGTCCAAAATTGAATCTTATTCCATTTCAGATACAACAGTTGATTGGGATACTCTCGCCGAACAGGTGCGTAGTTGTGCTCGCTGTCCGTTATCGCAGCAGCGGACACAGAGTGTATTTGGGGTGGGTAATCGACAAGCCGAGTGGATGATCATCGGTGAGGCACCTGGGGCCGATGAAGATCGGCAAGGCGAGCCTTTTGTCGGCCGCGCCGGCAAATTATTGGATCAAATGTTATTGTCGATTGGATTGCCGCGTGAGCAAGTATACATCACTAATATTGTCAAATGCCGTCCACCACAAAATCGTGACCCGCAACCGGAAGAGGCAGCCGCATGTGCCGGTTACTTGCGCAATCAAATTGCATTGCTCAAGCCTAAAATCATCCTTGCCGTAGGCCGCATTGCTGCGCATAACCTATTGCATACCGATCGGGCCGTGGGGACATTGCGTGGTCGCGTGTGGACACATCCTGAAACTCAAACCCCCATTGTCGTCACCTACCATCCCGCCTATTTGTTGCGCTCGCCCAGTGAAAAGCGTAAGGCGTGGAGTGATTTGTTGCTGGCGCGCCAGACACTGCGTTCAGTTTCCTAATGTGACGAAGATCACCGATTCAGTGTACACGCGGGACATGACGGAGGCCGATCTCGATACGGTATTGGAGATCGAGGGGCTTTCTTATGATTTTCCATGGACGAGGGGCATCTTTCGCGATTGTTTACAGGCTGAACATTATTGCCAGATATTGTTAAGCGGTGAGCGCATCATCGGTTATGGTGTGATGTCCACCGGCGCGGGTGAGGCACATATCCTGAATGTGTGCGTGCATCCCGAACAACGACAACAAGGCTGGGGGCGTTATTTGCTGCGGCAGCTGGTGGCCGAGGCTGCCCGGCGGCAAACGGATTTGCTCCTGTTAGAGGTAAGAATTTCAAACCAGGCCGCAATCCGGCTTTATGAATCACTGGGATTTAATGAAATTGGATTGCGGCGTAATTATTACCCTTCTACGCAGGGCAGGGAGGATGCCTTATTGATGGCCCTCCAACTTATTCCTGACACCCTTCCATAACTACTGATTAATCCTCAAGAATCTCTTGATTCTGCCGCTAAAAAAATAGCGCCGCATTCTACATATTTTATCGATGTAATCATATAACTAACTGATATTAAAAGATATATCTATTTATTGTTGTGCTTATGGCGAGGCGAACTATCGGTTCATGAGAAAGTTTCTGGCTCGTTTTGGGGAATTGAGAATTCAGCTGCCAGTCATGGTCGGCTGGTTGCTGGTGGCCAGCACCATGATTTTTGCGTTTCATATGGCCTCCGAATTACAGGAAGATTTGGGGCGTATCGCGGCAGAGCGGAGTCTAACAAAAGCGGTGGTGCTGGCAGATAAGGTTTCAGTTCATGTCAGGCAGCAGGATTTAACGGCGATCAGCTATTTCCTCGATGGCGCGAAGCTTAGTTCAGATGCTAAAGAAATTGCCGTGTTTAATGAACATGGGACACTGATATATTCGAGTTCCTCAGATTCAAAGATAGCGAATCACACGCCACCGAAGTCCTTCAATCCGCAAGTGATACACCAGCTGGACAATGTCGATGTCTGGGTGCCTGTCACGAGTACCCATTTGGAGGGATGGCTATTTATTAATTATCGAGACCAGGCGGCAGGGTTCCTGGGCGAGGCATTTATTGCCCATCAAATCAAAGATGGATTGATTGTGGCACTGATTGCCGTAGTGGTCATTGTTCTTATTATGCGTCGTCCATTGAAAATAATTAATGAAGCAAGTGAATTTGCAGCCCATATCGATGACAGCAGAGGAAATATTTTACACCGTAATGGTGGTTATTCAGAAATTGGAAAACTAGTGGGTTCCCTGAATTTGGTTTCAAAAAGATTATATGATCATGAAAAGTCGGCTGAAAACAGTAATGAACGGCTGCGTAGAGCGCAACTGGTAGCGGGGCTTGGGCTATGGGAGTGGAATACTAAGACCAGGGAATATTACTGGACAGATGAGTTATACATAATCCACTGCAGAGAAAATATAAATATCGATGTTGTTATCCGTAGCTATCTGATCAAGACTGTTCATCCCCAAGATCGAGAATACGTGTATCAGGCAATTATGGAATTAATGGAAATGGGGGAGTCATTCTCGGTGGATCACCGGATAATTCTGCGAGATGGCGTGATCAGGACCGTGCAGCATCATGTCGAAGCAACGCTTAATGATGAGGGTGAGATAGTACGTCTCTTCGGAACGGTTCTCGATATTAGTGATAGAAAAGCAGTCGAACATGAGCTAAACCTGAAACGAAAACAGGTGCTTAATATCCTGGAAAGCACGACAGATGGTTATATTGCTATCGATAATGACTTTGAGATTCAATATTGCAATTCGAAGGCGAGGGAAATATTTTCAATAACCAAGGATGAGAGTGTAAACAAAAATCTTTGGGATATGATCCCTGAATTGGCGAGCAGTTTTTATAAACCGATATACAAGGCAGCCATGGATCGTGTGCCAATCGAGTTCGAGGGATATTACCCACCGGAAAATCGGTGGTTGGAGATCCATGTCTACCCACATCGTACCGGAGTATCTGTCTATTTTCGTGATGTTACCGAAAGGCGTGATGCTGAAGAGGCCTTGCGCAACAGCGAGGAGCAAGTACGCACAATCCTTGATAACGTATTGGATGCAATTATCGCCATTGATAAGAATGGATTAATGATTACTTTTAATAAGGCGGCTGAGTATATCTTTGGCTACAAGAGAAATGAGGTGCTTGGGAGTCCAGTGCAAATACTGATGCCGGATGAATATGCCGATAAGCACCATGTGTTTATGAACCGTTATTTGCTCAGTGGTGAGGCGCGAGTGATTGGATCAGGAAGGGAGCTGGTTGGCAAGCGCAAGAATAATGATTTATTTCCAATTGAGATTGAGTTAAGTGCGGTTCATCTTGGTAAAGAGCCAATTTTTATTGGAATTGTTCGTGATCTGAGCGTTCGCCGTCAAACTGAGCAAAACATGCGACTGGCGGAGCAGGTGTTTTCCAATAGCATAGAAGGGATTGTTATATTGTCACCAGAAAAGTCGATTATGCGGGTTAATCGTTCCTTTGTCGAGATTAGTGGTTATACGCCGGACATCATTGTCGGGAAAACGATGGATTTCCTGTTCAAGTCGGCATTGAATGGTCAGGAAATGGTTAACAATATATGGAAAATTGTTGATCATCAGGGTAGCTGGCGCGGTGAATTCAGTAGTTATAAGGGGGAGGGGGGAGAGTACACCGCATGGGCGACAGTTAGTGTTACAAAGGATGAAAAAGGGTTCGTCTCCAACTACATCATGGTTTGTAACGATGTGACACAGATGAGGGAGGCCCAAGACCAGATTCACCGACTGGCTAACTTCGATGTGTTAACCGAGTTGCCAAATCGTACGTTATTGAATGAGAAGTTGGTGCAGTCAATCGCACGCTCTTATCAGCGCGGAGAAAAGATTGCGCTATTAAGAGTCGACCTGGATCGATTCAAGACTCTGAATGAAACATTGGGTCAAAATGCTGGAGATGAGTTATTGAAAAGTGTGGCCGGAAGGTTGACTTACAATGTCAGAGATATTGATGTCGTAAGTCGGCTGAGTGGTGATGAGTTTTCCATCATGTCGCCCGGGATAGCGCGTAGTCAGGATGCTGAAGTAATTGCAAAGAAGGTGTTGTCTCAGTTTGAGCAGCCTTTTGTGATAGGGGATAGGGAAGTGTTTATTACCGTCAGCATCGGAGTGGCTATTTATCCTGATGATGCCCATGACGCAAACGATCTTATGAAGCACGCAGGTGCGGCTATGCATCATGTGAAAGAGCATGGCCGTAATGCCTATAAGTTTTACTCCAATGATCTTGACGCCATGGCGTTTGAGCAGTTGGTGTTGGAGAACAGCCTGCGTCGGGCGCTGGAGAGAAATGAATTTGTATTATTCTATCAACCACAAATAGATCTCAAGCACGGCAATGTGGTGGGTGTGGAGGCATTGATCCGCTGGAATCATCCTGACCTCGGGATGGTGTCTCCGATCCGTTTTATTCCGTTGCTTGAAGAAACCGGGCTCATTTTGCAAGTAGGCGAATGGGTGATACAGGAGGCCTGTCGTCAAGGCAAGCGTTGGCATGAAGCAGGATACATGGTCAGAGTAGCAGTTAATATTTCGCCGCGCCAGTTTGTTCAGGGAAGACAGCTGGCGCAGGTTATACGGCAGGCAATTGTTGCCAGTGGAATCGATCCCCAATATCTCGACCTCGAGATTACCGAAAGCAGCTTGATGGATAATGTTGATGAGAGCGTGGCATTGCTGGCGGAGTTTAAGTCTAATAATATTAAAATATCGTTAGATGATTTTGGTACCGGCTATTCATCGCTGAGTTATTTGACGCGTTTCCCTGTCGACACGCTGAAGATTGATCGCTCTTTTATACGGAATGCGCTGACTGATGCCAATGATGCGGCTTTAAGTACCGCAATTATCACGATGGGACGTAGTTTGAATATCAGGGTGCTGGCAGAGGGTGTCGAAACTGTCGAGCAGCTGGAGTTTTTGCGGCGTCAAGGTTGTGATGAAGTGCAAGGCTTCCTCTTCAGCAAGCCAGTACCGGCTGAAGAAGTGATCTCCTTCTTCAACCGGCCTTTGACCGAGATGACGTCAAATGTTGCTATGCACTGAATTTCTTGAAGCTGATGCGGTGAGGTTGCTTCGCCTGATCGCCTAAGCGGCGGATGCGATCGGCTTCATAGTCGGCATAGTTGCCCTCAAACCAGGTGACGTGACTGTCACCCTCGAAGGCGAGGATGTGAGTGGCTATACGGTCGAGGAACCAGCGGTCATGGGAGATGACCACCGCGCAACCGGCGAATTCGAGTAGCGCTTCTTCAAGGGCACGTAAGGTTTCCACATCCAGGTCATTTGTCGGTTCATCCAATAACAGCACATTGCCGCCCGCGCGTAACAACTTGGCCAGATGCAAACGGTTGCGCTCTCCGCCAGAAAGTTCGCCAACGCGTTTCTGTTGATCGGTACCCTTAAAATTGAAGCGGCTGGCATAGGCGCGCGAGTTGAGTTCGAAATTGCCGACTTGAATAATATCCTGGCCATCGGAAATTTCTTCCCATACGGTTTTATTGCCTGTCAGAGAATCCCGGTTTTGATCGACATACGCCAGTTTCACGGTGCTGCCCAAACGCAGCTCACCGGCATCTGGTTTCTCTTGGCCGATCAGCATTCGGAAAAGAGTCGTTTTACCGGCACCATTGGGGCCGATGACGCCGACGATGCCGCCCGGTGGCAGACTGAAATTAAGATTATCGATTAACAGGCGGTCACCGAATCCCTTGCCTAAATTGATAGCTTCAATAACTTGGTCACCGAGGCGTGGGCCGGGCGCGATGAAAATTTCATTGGTCTCATTACGCTTCTGATAGTCAACACGACTCAGTTCTTCGAAGCGGGCAATACGCGCTTTGGCTTTGGCCTGGCGGCCTTTTGGATTAGAACGCACCCATTCCAGCTCCTGATTCATGGCCTTGATATGCGCCGCTTCTGTCTTCTGTTCTTGCTCTAAGCGTTTTCCTTTTTGCTCCAGCCAGGAAGAGTAATTACCTTCCCATGGAATGCCGTGGCCGCGATCCAGTTCGAGTATCCAGCCTGCGACGTTGTCGAGGAAGTAGCGATCATGGGTGACTGCGACGACGGTCCCGGTGTATTCGTGCAGGAAGTGTTCCAGCCAGGCGACGGATTCCGCATCCAGATGGTTGGTGGGCTCGTCGAGGAGCAGCATGTCGGGTTTCGACAGGATCAGTTTGCACAGCGCAACGCGGCGTTTTTCACCGCCTGAGAGTTTGCTGACATCGGCATCCCACGGCGGCAGGCGCAGGGCATCAGCGGCGATCTCCAGCTGGCGGTCAAGATTGTGACCGTCCGTGGTTTGGATGAGGGCCTCAAGTTCGGCCTGTTCCTTGGCCAGGGCATCAAAGTCAGCATCGGGGTCGGCATAGGCGCCATAGACAGCATTGAGACGGTCGAGGGCATCTTTGATGGGTTGGACGGATTCTTCAATGTTGCCGCGCACATCTTTTTCAGGGTTGAGCTTCGGTTCCTGAGGTAAATAGCCGACCTTGATCCCGGATTGCGGGCGCGCCTCACCCTCATACTCTTTATCAACGCCCGCCATGATGCGCAGCAGGCTCGATTTACCGGAGCCGTTCAGGCCCAGCACCCCAATCTTGGCGCCGGGGAAGAAGGAAAGAGATATGTCTTTCAAGATCACCCGTTTAGGTGGAACCACCTTGCTGACCCGATTCATTGTGAAGATGTATTGCGCCATGATGTTCCTTCCGGATTAATAAATCGCTAATTAATTAGTGGTAGTTGCCAACGGAAACTTAATAGTCAAGATACTATTGCCCTAGTACGTAATTATATCTATAGTAAATTTATCAGGTAATGATGTCCGGATTAATGGCGAAAAGCCGAAGTGCCATTAACGGATGCCAATTATAAAGATTTCTTTGAGTCCGTGGCAGTTGTTCACGTGACAGGGGTCGCAATTGGTCAAGAAGAAACCAATCGATACTATTCCCCAAAGGCCAATCGAGCGGTTAGGGGAGGTTTTATTTGATAGCGCCCCCGATGCCCAGTTAATCGTCGATGCCGACGGCACTATCACCCTGGTTAATAACATGGCGGAGACCTTGTTTGGTTATTCCCGCGACGAGTTAATCGGTGCCAAGGTTGAGATTTTGATTCCCCAAGCCGCGCGGGCGCGGCATGTCTTGAACCGTGAAGCTTACAATCAATATCCCAATGCCCGCCCCATGGGTTTGCTGACCGAATTGTCAGCAGTGCGTCGCGATGGCAAATCTGTGCCGGTCGAAATCAGCCTAAGTCCCGCGTATATCGATCAGCAATTGTCGATCATCGTTTCCATTCGCGATGCGACCGAACGTAAACAGAAAGAACGCCAGTTGCAACGCCAAGCGGAGGACCTTGCGCGCTCTAACAAGGAGTTGGAGCGTTTTGGTTATGTCGCCTCACACGATTTGCAGGAACCATTGCGGATGGTATCGAGTTATGTGCAATTGCTCGGCCGGCGCTATCAAGGCAAGTTGGATGCCGATGCCGATGAATTTATTAATTATGCGGTCGATGGTGCCAATCGAATGCAGGCATTGATTAATGACCTTCTTGATTACTCACGACTCGGTCGCGGTGAGTTTAAATATAGACTAGTCAATGTTGAAGATATGTTGCATACAGCGCTGACGAATCTTCAACCTCATATCGAAGAAAGTCATGCCATTATCGAACCTTCGCCCCTGCCAAAGTTGTATGGTTTGCCCATTGAACTGACTCAACTGTTTCAGAACCTGATCTCAAATGCCATTAAATATCGTTCTAAAAGTCAATTGAAAATATATGTTTCCTGTCACGATGAAGGCGACTATTGGCGGTTCAGCGTTGCCGATAATGGAATCGGAATCGAACCCAAGCATCATGAAAAAATATTTGAGGTATTCAGACGGCTACATGCCAAGGATGAATATCCGGGAACAGGGATCGGTTTGGCGGTATGCAAAAGGATTGCGGAGCTTCATAAAGGGAGAATCTGGGTCGAGTCCGTATTTGGGGAGGGCTCAGTGTTCAATTTCACGATCAGCAAACAATTGGGGGATGCGGTCAATGGCGTTGGCAACGGGGAGGGCAATCGAGATTCTGCTGGTGGAGGACAATCCAGGCGACGTACGATTGACGATAGAAGCTTTTCATGAAGGGAAGGTGCGCAATAAGCTGGCCGTGGTCAATGACGGTGAAGAGGCGATTGCTTATCTGCGGGCCACTGGGAAATATGTCGATGTGAAGCGACCGGATTTGATCCTGCTGGATCTGAACCTGCCACGCAAAGATGGATGGGAGGTTCTGGATGAACTAAAGCATGACCATGAACTACGCCGGATACCCGTAGTGGTATTGACAACCTCTCGCGCAGAAGAAGACATATTGAAAAGTTACGACTGTCATGCCAATTGTTACATCACAAAACCGATTGAATATGAAAAATTCCTGGGTGTTGTAAGGAGTATTGAGGAGTTTTGGTTATCCATAGTGCGTTTGCCGGATTGATTGCATGTCATCAAGAGAGAGCTTTCAAACAATAAAACCAGTGGATGTCCTGTTGATCGAGGATAATTCTGGTGATGCGCGTCTGGTGCGAGAATTTCTTGCCGAGGCGGCGCAGGGTGTTTTTTCGGTGGCGCATCATGCGCTGCTGGGTTCGGCATTGGAGGATATTGCAGACCGGTCATTTGATGTTGTTCTGGCGGATATGTCGCTACCCGACGGCGAGGGGATGGAAATTATTAGCCGTTTGCAGGAGGCCGCGCCTGGGTTACCTATTGTGGTATTGACAGGAGCCAAGGGTGAGCGGCGGGCGATGCAGGCAGTGCAGCTTGGGGTGCAGGATTATCTGATCAAGGGTCAGTGCGATGGAAACCTGCTGGTGCGCGCATTGAAATATGCCATTGAGCGTAAACGTGGCGAGGAGCGTCTGGCCTATCTAGCGCACTATGATGTATTAACTGGATTGCCGAATCGGATATTGTTTCGTGAGCGATTGGAGCGGGCGATAAGCCGTTCGCATCGAAGCCAGAAACCAGTTGCTTTGGCCTTGATGTTTCTTGATCTGGATCACTTCAAACAGATCAATGATGGGTTTGGGCATGACTTTGGGGACAAGGTTTTGAAAGAAGTTGCTGTACGTTTGCAAAAATGCGTGCGTGAAAGTGACACGGTAGCCCGTTTGGGTGGCGACGAGTTCACTGTCATTCTTGAAGATATTTCGACCGAGAAGGCTTGTGCCGTGGTGGCGCAGAAGATGATTGATATGCTGACACCAGCGCTGGAAGTTGATGGGCATAAGGTAACGGTGACACCGAGCATCGGGATTGGCGTCTACCCGCGCTGCGGGGAAACAGCAGAAGACTTGATTAAGTGTGCCGATTCAGCGATGTATGAAGCCAAGGAAAATGGGCGCGCTACTTTCAGATACGCAGGGCACAACTTTAGTGAGCATACCCAAGATCTGGTGTCCGTGTTGCGGTCATTGACTCAGGCGCTGGCCGCCGATCAATTACAAGTCAGATATGTTCCGGTCGTCGATGCAAGAACTGGTTTGGTGAACTCGCTGGATTCGCTGATGTTTTGGTCGCATCCGAAGGATGGTTGGGTGGAGCTGAATGGGTTTCTTGATTTTGTCGATGAGTCTGAGCTGAACTGGAACGTGGGCGAATGGTGGTTGCGCAAAGTTTGTCAGGATATTTCTGGTTGGCGAGAGAGTGGAATTTCTCCCATGCCAGTGAATGTTGCGATTTCCTCGTGGCAGTTTTGTGATAGGAATTTGCCCAAATTGTTGCTGACATTGTTTGAATCGGCGGGGATTGAGGGGCCCTACTTGCAGTTGTCGATCACGGAGCGGGCGTTGCTTGAATCCCAGGAAGTTGCTCATGATTTGTGGGCGTCATTGCGCGGGTTAGGCGTGAGGCTGGCGCTGAGCCATTATGGCAAAGGGGCGTCATCGATAAGCTGGTTTGGAAAAATGCAATTCGATACGCTGATTATCGATGCTGATTTCTCTGGTATAGTCGGAGATAGAGTTTTGCAGGGAATGGTGAGTTTTGGAAATGCACTGGGTTCGCGTGTGATGGCGCAGGGTGTGGAAGATCCGTCGCAGATTTCACTTCTGCAGAAGCTGGGATTTGATTATCTGACGGGGCCTTGCTTCGGTTCGCCACGAGTGGTAAACGAAGTGACTCAGATGTGGTCGACTAAGCCCCCATTGATTTCTACTGCCATTGAAAAGAGAACCGCTCGCCGTCGGCGGACGGATGGTTTGCCGGCAGCGGGTGCTTGATTGGAAAAGTAGTAGGGGCGGGTTTTAAACCCACCCCTACATGAATGATCCCCTCGTCCTTGCCTTCTCCCGGAGGGAAAAAGGGATTAAGCGTTTTCTCAACAAACTTTTAGATCACACGCTCATTGCCGCCATCAATCGGCACCTGCGCTGCAGTCGTTTTTGCAAACAACGGCCCGCACATTTCAACGACCAGCTCGGCAACATCACGGCTGCTGATTTCTGTCTTCAAGATATTCTTGCGTTTGTATTGCTCAACCGTCAGGCCATAGTGTTTGGCGCGGGCTACAAGGACTTCGTCGGTCCAGATGGCAGTATCGAATACGGCATCCGGATGAACGCTATTGATGCGGATGTTGTCTTGTCCCCATTCCAGTGCGGCGACGCGCATCACCTGGGTTAACGCTGCCTTGGAGGCCGAATAGGCGACGGCGCCAGGGCCGGGCGCGGGGACGTTCTTGGAGCCAACGATGGCAATGCGCCCGCCTTGTGGTGCAAGTTTCAACAGTGGGTGGGACTCGCGCATCAGGGCCAGGTTGGCGTCGAGGTTGATCGCCATCACCTTGCGCCATTCCTCTGTTGCGATCGTTTCAATGCGGCAGCCCGCTGGAAAAATGCCGGCATTGAGCACCAACATGTCGAGGCCGCCGAAGGCGCGCACGGTTTGTTCGAGGGCATCGCGCAGTTGTTGTTCATCGCTGACGTCACAGCGGATGCCGAGATAATCCGTGCGTTGATGCATTTCGGTGATGGCGGGGCTGAGGTCGAGGCCGACGACAGCGGCACCGCGTTGTAGCAGTGAATCGACACAGGCCTTGCCGATGCCGGAGGCGGCGCCCGTTACCAAGGCGACTTCACCGCTGAATACCGTTGGTTTGCCGCTTTTCTTCAACTTGGCCTGTTCCAGATCCCAGTATTCCATGTCGAAAATATCTTTGGCGGACAGGGCGCGATAACCGCCCAGCATTTCGGCGCGAAGGATGATTTCGATGGTGCGCTCATAAATATCGGCAACGATTTGAGCATCGCCTGCGCTGCGGCCAATAGTGCAGAGTCCAAACTCGGTATCGAGTATGACACGTGGCGCCGGATCAAGCATGGTCTTCGGCTCGCGTGCGTTAGGTGCGTGAGTATCGAAATACTGTTTGTATGATTGAGAGTAGGCTGTGACATCGCGGCCGAGTTGTGGCAGGCGTTTGGTGCGGATCACATGATCCGGTGTTGCCGGGCCTTGTTGTGAGATGTCTGCAATTTTTGGATGCTGAGCAAAGGCGAGGGTCGCGGCATTGCGTGTGCTACGCAGGATCACGGGTTTGCCGAAGGCCTTGGAGGTTCGCTGTCGCAGTGCCGCCAGCGAGTGTCTCAGTTCGGTTTTGATTTCGGTAGTTGCCGGTAATGATAAATCCCATGCCTTTTTGGCTTTCAGGAATTCTTCAGCTTGATTGACCAGATAAATCATACGCTCGTAAGCTTCTTTGGCATTATCGCCGAACGAGAAAATACCGTGATTGAGCAATACCATGCCGATGGTCTTGGCATTGCGTTGTTTCTCGAATTCGATGGCGCATAGTCGTGCCAGATCGAAGCCGGGCATGATGTAAGGAATGATGACCATCGTGTCGCCATAGATTTGCTTGATGTGCTTCAACCCGTCAGGCGTGTTAGTGACGGTGACCACTGCATCGGCATGCGTGTGATCGACAAATTTGTAGGGCAAGATCGCATGCAAAATGGCTTCGACAGAGGGTGTCGGTGCATTGGCGTTGGTCATATGGGTACGTAGTTCATTGACCATTTGCGGATCGCTGAGCCGTTCCAGTTTGGCCAATGCCAGCAGGTGGTTCATGCGCACCGGTGCAAATCCGGGTGCGTCAATCGTCTCCAGATCCCAACCGCTGCCTTTGACATAAAGCAGGGCTTCATCTTGCCCCAGAATATTTTTTTCAGTAATTTTGACCGAGGTATTGCCGCCGCCGTGCAGCACCAGCGACTTGTCGCGGCCGAGCAGGCGAGAGGTGTAGACGCGGAGGGCTAAATCGCCCTGATACTGACTGGCTTCCTGGTCGTTCCACAAACTCTTCATTGATCCTGCCTCTATCCAGATAGGTAAAGGCAGGCATTTTACCTTAAAAACAGCGTGAACTCGAAGGACGCGGGAGGGGCGGGTTTCAAACCCGCCCCTCCATCAGGCAGGCGACAAGCGCAGGTTACGGGTATCGGCCACGGCGTGTCGTGTGGGCAGGGTGGGGCCGAAACGGAGCATGAATTTCTCTGCCGTGGCGCGATAGGCGGTGAGTTTGCCACCGTAGATGGTCACCAGCCGCGGCTGGTGGGGGCGATCGCAGTGGAACACGGTATCCCGCGGTCGGGAAAAGGCAGTGCCTTGGGTCTTGGGCAATACGCGCAGCCCAGCGAAGGCATGTGCAACATCACTGGCCTGAAGGCCGTGATAACGGGGGAAGTAGTGGCCCAGCACTTCGAGTAAATAGTCGATCTCTGTTGCCAGCGGCACCACGTTGGCAGGATCACCGTCATAAAATGTTTCGGTGGTGCCGACCATCAATTTGCCATACCACGGCATCGCAAACACCGCGCGCCGGTCTTGTGGCGCCTCGACATAGTAAATTCCGGATTTGAATTCGCTATCCAGAATAATGTGAGTGCCTTGCACCAGATCGATTTCGAGTTTATCGACAGCGGGTGTGACAAGATCCAGCACCCTATTGACCCACGGACCACCAGCGTTGATCAGCATCCGGCAGTGGCAGCGGTGTTCCTGTCCTTGGTAGCGATAATTAACGGTCACGCCATTGCTTTCTAATTCAGCGCTGATCAATGTTGCAGGCAGCAATAATTCTGCGCCCAGCTGTTGGGCAGATTTGATCACTGCACGTGTTAACGCGGCATCATCGGTTTGTGCATCATGGTATTGAAAAATTTTTTCCAGACCATTAGTCGTCAGACCATCGAGCTGATCCCATTCGCGGCGTGGTACGGCGCGGAACTGTGTGCCAGGGCCAAAACTGCCTAGGGTGGCGTAAAGCGCGAGTCCACTGCGTAATTGCCAGGGGCGGCGTGTTGTGTTGGGATAGACGGGGATGAAAAAGGGTTTAAGTTGCACCAGCTCCGGCGCCAGTTTAAGCAGCAAGGTGCGTTCATGCAGACATTCGCGCACTAAGCTGAACTGTGCGCTTTCCAAATAACGAAGACCACCATGGATCAATTTACTGGAACGGCTGGAGGTGCCAGCGGCGATATCATTTTGTTCCAGAATTAGAGCAGAATAACCACCCGCGGCGGCGGCCTGGGCGATGCCGGCGCCGTGGATGCCGGCACCAACGACAACTAAATCAAACTGTTTATTCAACAGTGCAAGCGTGTTTCTTGTGGGCCAGATCTTTTAGCATTTCACTGACGGCCATGGTTTCGATATATTTTGCGCCTTTCCCCACCAGTTCATAGGCGACTTTGGCTTGGGTGACTTCGTAGAAGGCCCATTGCCATGGGCCTGGCCACAGTTTATCAAGCGTTTTGGGTAGCTTGGTGTAGTTGCAGATCAGATAATCAGGGGCTAATTCGGTCGCCATGCTCAGGCCCGCAGCGTCATATTTTTTGAGTATCCAGCCCACAGACTTGAACCCCATCGCTCGACCGCAGCGCAAGGCCAGTGCGTCATACGCGATGAGTATGGCGCGATCCATAATCGGCTGGCAGGATCCGATGAGTGTCCGCACCACCCGCTCGATACCAAACTTATCAATGGATTCTTGCTTGATCTCAACGAAGGCTTTGGCTTTGGGCCACTGCGATAACAAGCGCACCACGGATTCCAGCGTGGGAATGCCGACATTGGCAAATTTTTTCGGGTGTTCCTTGGCTTCGTTGACGACAATGTTGCCAAGGGATGCGGCATCAACCGTGAAGATGCGCTTATTCACGCCGGTAGTGCGTTTCAGGCTGGCATCGTGCAGAACGACGGGGATGCCGTCACTGGTGAATTGGACATCGAACTCAATGCAGTTCGCGCCTGCCAATAAGGCAGCCTCGATGCTGACCAAAGTGTTTTCGGGGTAACGTTTTGCATAACCCCGGTGTGCGATCAGTATGGGTGATTCCATTGCCCGTCCGATAAGACACAGTCCCTGCGCTAAATATGACCTTAAACCAGGCGCTTAGTCAATGGATAAGAGAGAGACTTAGGAAATTCGGTCCTCTAATGTCGCACGCCAGCGATGGTAACGCTGTTGCAAAGCGGAAGCGGGGCGCGGTTCGACGCGATTAGCCTCAGATAAGCTAGCCCATTTGCTTGGTTGACCCGCAATCAGCCATGCCAGCCCCTGGGCAGTGGCTTCATGGGCTTGTGGGCGGAGCAGTGTTTTTTGGCTCAGATCGGCAAGCCGTTGGCACAGGCCATCGAGCTGCGCCAGTCCGCCGCTGGCGATAATCTCCCGTGAGGGGGCAAGCATGGTTTCCAATTCCTCCAGATTGCGTTGCAGCAGAAATATGATGCTTTCCGCGACGGCGACGGTTTTATGTGCGTTATCCGCGTCACCAATGAATTCAGATTGCAGGTCAGGCCGCCAATAGGGAGCGGCGAGTCCGGAGACGGCATTGATGAACAGTGGCGGATTATCGATTTGTTCCAGCCAGCGCGGCAGTTGAGTTTCAAGGTTGAGAATCTGCTCTTGTTCACTGAACCATTGCAATGCCCGGCCCGCGCCATTGACCGTGCCTTCCAAGGCGTAAGTGGTCGCCTGATCGCTGTAAACGATGCTGCTCAACAGGTGTGGGTGATGCAGTGGTTGGCTGAGGATTCGTTGAATGAAAGCACCGGTTCCCAGATTGGCATAAGCGGCATTCGTGTTCGGCTTGCCCCAGGCAAAGATGGCTGCTGATTGGTCGCCCGTGACTACCGTCAGTGGTATGTGCAAGCCATTTACCTCAATTTCACCAAATGCGTGGCGGCTGGGAACGCAGTGCGGCAAAATTTCGAGAGGAATGCCGAATTGCATTAACAATTTCGGTTCCCAATTTAAATGGGCTAGATTCAGCAGCAAGGTACGGGAACCATTTGCCGGATCGGTGACGGGGGCTGAGCGATGTGTCAGTCGCTGTATGACATAACTCGCCATCGGGCCGATGACTAGCCGCTGTTGCGTAAACGCGCGTTGTACTTCAGCCAGGTGATCCAGACACCAGCGGATCTTGCTGGCGCCGTAATGGGGTGAGGCGAAAAGCCCGGTAAGATCATGCAATGATTGTTGATCGAGCGATAATTGCGCCAGCCATTGCGCATTACGCCGATCCTGCCAACTGATGATTGGCGATAAGGCACGACCCGAACTTTTATCCCAACAGACGATGCTGGAGCGTTGTGTCGCCAGTCCAGCGGCAACAATTTGTGATTGACGCGCCCCGGCCTGCGTGACTGCTTCGTGAATAGCATTCTCAATCGAGGTGATCATCTCCTCGCTGTCATGCTCTACCCAATCCGTTTCGGGTGTGTAGGTGGTCACTGCGCATTCAGCAGCAGCAACGACTTTACCAGTAGTATCGAAAATTAAGGCGCGACTGGCATGACCACCCTGATCGATAGCAAGATAGAGCGGGGGAGGGGGCGTCACGCGGTTACGCTGTTGCGCGGTGTGCCCGCAAGGAACGCGGCAATGTTGAGCGCCATTTCATTCACCAGCCGTTGGCGTGATTCGTGGCTGGCCCAGGCGATATGTGGCGTCACAATCAGATTCGGAATGTCATTCTCCAATAACAGGTTGCCGCGCATTGGCGGTTCTTCGCTCAGCACATCGATTCCCGCGCCACCAAGGCGGCCTTCGCGTAAGGCTTCGGCCAAAGCTTTCTCATCCACGATGCCGCCGCGTGCGGTATTAATTAACAGTGCGTCGTGTTTCATCAAGGCGAGCTCCTTGGCACCAATCAAATTGCGTGTTTCCGGTGTCAGCGGGCAGTGCAATGACAGAACATCGACTTGCGGCAATAATTCATGCAAGGGCAAACGTCCAGGTTGCGATACTCCGGCACGCTGAGTGATCAGCACCTTCATGCCAAAGGCCTCAGCCAAGCGCGCCACTTCGCGACCAAGTTCACCGTAGCCGACGATACCGATGGTGCGGCCCGCAATTTCACGTATCGGATAATCCAGCAGGCAAAAATAGGGGCTGCGTTGCCATTCACCCTTCATCACCGCGCGGCGGTATGTGCCGAGATGAATCGACAACGACAACATCAAGGCAAAGACATGTTGTGCCACCGATGGCGTGGCGTAGCCACGCACATTGCTCACGACGACGCCATGGCGGCGCGCAGCGTCCAGATCGACATTATTGGTGCCGGTGGCGGCGACACAGATCAAACGTAATTTGGGTGCCAGGGTGAAGGCATCGGCATCGAGTTTGACCTTGTTGGTGATGACGAGCTCGGCATCTGCCAGGCGAGTGCTTAAATCAGCAGGGCGGCTGAACCCATAAAATTGCCAATCTGACACCACATTTTCCAAACTATTGAAATCAAGATCACCCCGGTCTACGGTATCGCGGTCAAGGAATACGCCTAGCATGGTGAGGCTCCGTGAAGAGTTATGTTAATAGCGTGCTGTTAAACACATCAGTCTCTTTTCCCTCCGGGAGAAGGTTAGGATGAGGGAATCAAAATAAGTTGTTATCCTATCATTCATTGATCCCCTCACCCCAACCCTCTCCCTGGGGGAGAGGGGGTTCGATTAAGTTTAGAATCTTGAGCATCTATTATCTCGGGGTCAATAACTATATGCCTAATATCCACGCAATCTTGCATTCCAGCGTCCTGACCGAGGATTTGGACCGGGCACTGGCCTTTTATTGTGGGGTGCTGCAACTGGAGGAGGATACCGCTCGGCCAGACCTTGGCTATCCCGGCGCCTGGTTGTGGGTCGGGTCACAACAAATTCATTTGTTACGTTTGCCCAACCCTGACCCAATCGATAATCGACCCGCGCATGGTGGCCGCGATCGGCATGTCGCCCTGGCGGTGACATCATTAACGGAATTACAGCAGCGCCTGGATCAGGCCGGAACAGCATATACGCTCAGTAAATCCGGCCGTCGCGCCTTGTTTTGCCGCGATCCGGATGGGAATGCGTTGGAGTTTATTGAATGACAAATATCATTTACCACAGAGGCACAGAGGACACAAAGCTGATTGAGCATGAAATGCGATGCTCCAGGGTTGATTCTAAGATTTTCTCTGTGTTCTCCGCGCCTCTGTGGTGATTAATTTTTACTTCTCAATCGCCAGCAAACTTGCATTACCGCCGACAGCCGCAGTGTTAATGGTCAGCGTCCGCTCGGTCGCAAACCGATGTAAATAATGAGGTCCGCCTGCCTTGGGCCCGGTGCCGGAAAGCCCCTCTCCGCCAAACGGCTGACTGCCGACGACCGCGCCAATCATGTTGCGATTGACATAGGTATTGCCGGCACGCACGCGTTGACTGATATAACGCACCGTGGCATCGATACGGCTATGGATACCGAGTGTCAGACCATAACCCGCGTTATTGATCGCATCGATGACATGATTGAGATGGTTGGCCTGATAACGCACGACATGCAAAATCGGTCCGAAGACCTCACCCTGCAAGCGGCCGAGACTGTCAATTTCATAAACGCGTGGGGCGAAGAAAGATCCTCGGCTGCATTCGGCGGGTAAAACCACGGAATGAATCAAGGTCGCTTCTTTGGCCATGCGGTCTGCATGTTGTTTTAAAGTGGCTACCGCGCCATGACTAATCACTGGACCGATATCAGTGACCAACAACGAAGGATCACCGATTTGTAACTGATCCATTGCGCCTTGCATGAGTTTGATAATGCGCGGCGCCAGTTCCTGTTGCACAAATAGTACGCGTAACGCTGAACAACGCTGCCCCGCGCTGTTAAAAGCGGAAATCATGGCATCTTGCATCACTTGTTCAGGCAGCGCGGAGCTATCGGCAATCATCACATTCTGGCCGCCGGTTTCAGCAATCAAGGGCAGGATTGTTGTTTGTTGAGCCAGAGTTTGATTGATCAGGCGCGCAGTATCCGTCGAGCCGGTGAATGCCACACCTGAAATTCTTGGATCATTGAGCAGTTTTGCACCCAGAGCAGAGCCGCTGCCGGGTAGCAGATGCAGTACATCGCCGGGTATACCCGCCTGATGTAGAAGCTGGATAACATGTGCGGCACAGAGTGGTGTTAATCCAGCGGGTTTGGCAATAACACTGTTGCCGGCGGCAAGTGCCGCAGTGATTTGGCCAGTGAAAATTGCAACTGGGAAATTCCAGGGGCTGATACAGACAAACACGCCGCGTCCGCAGAGGCGTAATTCATTACGTTCACCCGTCACGCCAGGCATGAGTTTTGGTGCATCAAACTCTTGCCGAGCCAGCAGGGCATAGTAGCGGCAGAAATCTATAGCCTCACGTACTTCATTGAGGGCATCCACGAGGGTACGGCCGCCTTCGCGGATGCACAGCGCGATCAGTTCGCTACGATGTTCTTCAAACAAATCTGCCGCCTTCTCTAAAATCGCCGCCCGTTGTGCTGCGGGTGTACGGCCCCATTCAGGGGCGGCGACCGCCGCCAGGGTAAGAGCCCGCTCAATATTGGTATCATTGGCAAAATGCATGTGGCCGATGATTTGATCCTGATTGGTAGGATTAGTGATCGCACGCGATTTTGATTCAATACGCTCGCCACCGATAATCGGGCCGCTATTCCAGGTGTGGCTTGATGCAGCTGAGATTTCGTTAAGCAATGATTGCGTGACTTCACCATCGGCTAGATTGAAGCCTAGTGAATTTTTCCGCCCAGAGCCATAAATATCCACGGGAAGAGGAATCTTTGGATGACGCTTGTTATCCAGAATTTTCAATTCATGGACAGGATCAGCCACGATATCTTCAACAGGCGTATCCTGATCGACGATTCGATTTACAAACGAGGTATTCGCGCCATTTTCCAGTAACCGGCGTACCAGATAGGGCAGCAAATCCTTATGACTACCGACCGGGGCATAAACCCGGCAATTTGGCGCCAGTTTTTCTTCATTGAGTGCGACATCATAAAGTGTTTCCCCCATGCCATGCAGGCGCTGGAATTCAAACTCACGATAGTTGCCCGCCATTACCACAATGCTGGCTAACGTATGCGCATTGTGCGTGGCAAACTGGGGATAGAAATTCTGTTTGGCACCAAGAATAGTGCGCGCACAATATAAATAAGAAGTGTCGGTTGAAATTTTGCGGGTGTACACCGGGTATTCAGTCAATCCACGTTCCTGAGCCCGCTTGATTTCGCTATCCCAATAAGCACCTTTGACCAGGCGCAAGGGGATGCGATGCCCCGAGCTTCGTGCCAGTTCGGCCAGCCAGGCAATCACATCCGGTGCTCGTTTTTGATAGGCCTGTACGGCAAGCCCCAGTCCATCCCAGTCTTTGAGCGATGAATCGCGCAGTACGCACTCAAAAATATCCAGAGACAGTTCAAGGCGTTCGGCTTCTTCGGCATCGATGGTGAGATTGATGCCCGCTGCCTTACCGGCCTGGGCAATCTCCAGCAATACCGGTACTAATTCACGCATGACACGATCACGCTTGAAAATCTCATAGCGCGGATGCAGGGCTGAAAGTTTTACCGAAATGCCAGGCCCGTCGAAGATATCAGTACCTTGTTTATGTGTGCCAACCGTCTTGATTGCTTGCAAATAGGATTCGCGATAGCGCTCCGCATCTTCGGCAGTGAGTGCCGACTCGCCCAGCATGTCGAAGGAATGACGATAGCGTCTATTTTCATCGCGCTCGCTACGGTGCAGCGCTTCTTCAATGGTGCGCCCCATCACGAATTGATGGCCGATGATTTTCATCGCCTGTTTCACGGCAAGACGAATCACTGGTTCGCCGCTGCCACTGATCAGCCGATTCAAAAATGAACGCGCATCATTCACCACTTCCGGAGCCAGTTTCACGATCTGGCCCGTGAGCATCAAGCCCCAGGTCGATGCATTTACGAACAGGGAAGGGCTATTGCCAAGGTGCGTATCCCAATCGGCCTGGGTTAACTTGTCGCGAATCAAGCGGTCGGCGGTATCGGCATCGGGGATGCGCAACAAGGCTTCAGCCAGGCACATCAGCATCACGCCCGCCTGCGAACTGAGGTCATATTCATGCATGAAGGCATCGACGCCACCCTGGTGCTGTATGCCTCGCTCGCGCACAGCGATTACCAGATGCTGGGCCAAATCTTGAATCCTGGACTGCTCATCGGCAGAGATGAGCGGCTGGGCGAGTAGCGCCGCAAGATGCTCGTTTTCCGGAGCCAGGTAGGCCCGGTTGAGCGCAGCCCGGAGCGGGGAGCGGAGTTCCAGGGTGGGATAGTGATCAGGCACGGCCGTCTTCCTTGAGGGTTCTTAACATATAAGTTAACGGCTTTTCAGATGTCTTTTCCATAGCAGACCGGCATTTAGGTCATTTTTAACCCCATTCGGATTGCAACAAAGGGCGAGTTGGGGTAACCTTTCGCCCCTTTGGTGTCCCCGTTCGCGGGAACCAAAAGTCCAGAAGGAGAGGTGGCCGAGCGGCTGAAGGCGCACGCCTGGAAAGTGTGTATACGGCAACGTATCGAGGGTTCGAACCCCTCCCTCTCCGCCAAATTTAGTCATGTATTCAAATATTCCTGTTGTGCTAAAACTAACCCTTAGTCATTAAGCGTTCGAACCCTCGATTTATAAAGCAGGTTCGACAAGTGAGCGCGATAGCGCGAGCGAAGAACGCCGGAGCGAAGCGAGGGTGGCCCGCAGGGCGAGGGGCGTAGGCCCCAAGTAACCCCCCCTCTCCGCCAATTTACGCCTTTCTATTTAATTTTCCCCACAGCCTCGAATTACCCGTGAAGTAGAGGGTTCGAACCCTCGATCAACAAGTTGGTTTGACGACCGAGTACATGTGCGCGAGGGAAAACACCGAAGGCGTCCTGCAGGGCGAGGGGCGTAAGCCCCGAGTAACCCCTCCTTTTCATACTTGGGATAGCAGGTGTTGTTTATAATGCAGAGCGACACCCTGCCTATGTTGCACAATTGTTCAGCAACCTGTTGGGGAACAAAAGGTTTGTGTGTGATACAGGGCTTACAACTCAATGAAATAAGTAATATTTAATAATAAGCGACACTATCGATATAACTTCGATGAAATCGCATATCGATAACATGATAGCTAACGTGAACTCGGGTATCGAGTTGCTGCGCTACGCAATTCAGCATAATTTTATGGTAACCAAAACGGACGTTTTCTGAATACACAACATTTTCATAGATTTCATTTCTGCCGGGACGTATCTTCATCCGGCTGCTTAGCACCAACTCATTAATAAATCGAACATTAATAATTAGTTCCCTTGATAGGTGTTTGATAGATGTAGGAGTCATCCTACAATCGATTCAGATTAAACAATGCAATTTACAATGTTTACTAATTTGCCGTTCATCCGATAAATAAATTTGCAAGATTCAGTTACAACCGGGGGATGTCTGTGGTTGCCCGGAATCAGGGATAAGCGCCTGAGCCGGAAGTCAAAGAGCCTTGAATAATACAGAGAATCAAATGACCAATAAATATGTACTGTTTGGTGGGCCACTGATGCTGGGGCTCATTGCGGGGATCACGGCAATTTATGCCGGCGATGGCGGGTGGTGGGCACTGGTAGGAGTGATAGCTGGCGCCATGGTTGGCGCACTAATGAATTGGCATGTGAATAAAGTCATCGCTGCCATTAAGCATGCAGTTGAAACTGAATTTGAGCGACGCATTGTGGCAATGCCGAAATTCCTGGTGGGCGTAGACACACTGTGTGTGCAGGTGATGCCGGTATGGTCACGACAGATAGAGCTTGCACGCAGCCAGATGGAGCAGGAGATCTCCGCGCTGACGTCGAGATTTTCAGCGATAGTTGATCGTCTTGGGGCAGCGCTAGGCACTACTGGATCAGGTGATAACCACGGCGTGGTTGCTATCTTGTCCCAGAGCGAGCGTGAACTGAATGAAGTCATCAGTTCTTTGCGCACCATGTTGGCAAACAAGGAACAGATGTTGAGCGAGATTAATGGGTTGATGCAGTTTACGGGTGAGTTGAAACAGATGGCGACAGACGTATCGAGTATCGCCGAGCAGACTAACCTGCTGGCACTTAACGCCGCGATTGAAGCCGCCCGGGCCGGCGATGCAGGGCGAGGGTTTGCCGTGGTCGCTAATGAAGTGCGTACCTTGTCTACTCGCTCTATGCAAATAGGGACACGAATTAAAGAGCAAGTTGAAACGATCAGCAAAGCAATCAATGAAGCGGTGCTTACGGCGCAGCAATCGACACAACAAGAGTCGGCATCGCTGGCCACCGCCGAACAGGCCATCGATAAGGTGCTCGCTGATTTCAGGCAAAGTACCAGTTCATTGGTGGAATCCGGCGAGGTGCTGCGCACTGAAAGCATGGGCATACAGGCCGAAATCGCCGAATCGCTGGTCTATCTGCAATTTCAGGATCGTGTCAGCCAGATTCTGGCGCATGTGCGCGATCATGCAATCACGCTATCCAATCAGGTGCGCGATAGCGTGACCGTGCTGGAACAGGGCGGAACGCCAGCGCTGCTGGATGTCAACGCAATCATGAGTGATCTGGAGAATAGCTACGCCATGGCTGAGGAACGCAATACCCATCGTGGCGAAAAGGCTGTGGCCAAAAACGTGGAGATTACATTTTTCTAAATAAGGCAACTGAATATTCGCTAAGGAGACTGCTATGGGCAAAACAGTAATGATTGTTGATGATTCCGCCTCGGTGCGACAGGTGGTGGGGATCGCCCTCAAAGGCGCGGGTTACAACGTCATCGAAGCCTGTGACGGCAAAGATGCGCTGGCCAAGCTCAACGGTGACAAGATCCATCTCATCATCAGCGATGTGAACATGCCCAATATGGACGGCATCACCTTTGTCAAAGAACTCAAAAAGCTGGCCAATTACAAATTCACCCCAGTGATTATGCTGACGACCGAATCCCAGGAAGGGAAAAAGGCCGAAGGCCAAGCCGCCGGTGCCAAGGCGTGGGTGGTCAAGCCATTCCAGCCCGACCAGATGCTGGCGGCGGTGTCCAAGCTGATTGCGCCCTGATCGGTACTTCAATCGTTACGCCAACCGGAGAATGCGCGCATGACAGTGAACGTGAAGATCAACAATGGTGGCCAGATTCGCATTGAAGGTGAGATGACCATTTACACCGCGCTCGAACTCAAAAATAATTTGATGCCTGTCAACCATTCGCATGAGACAGAAATCGATCTTTCCGGTGTCACCGAAATCGATACCGCCGGGTTGCAATTGCTGATGTTCATCAGGCGTGAAGCGCGCAAGCATAAGTCAACGCTGCGGCTGACGGCCCACAGTCCCGCCGTGATCGAGGTGATCGACGTCTGCAATCTGGCGAGCTACTTCGGCGATCCGATGGTGATGTAAGGCACAAACAGTAAGAACTACCAGGAGAAACAATCAATGAATATGGATCAAGCGCTGTAAACCTACGTTGCCGAAAGCCGCGAACTGTTGCAGGACATGGAAAACATCCTGCTGCGGATGGAGACCGATCCTGCCGACGACGACATGGTCAATGCCATGTTCCGTTCGGCGCACACCATCAAAGGGTCTGCCGGGCTGTTTGGCCTGGATCCCATCGTTGCCTTTACCCACGTGGCGGAGAATGTGCTGGATCAAGTGCGTGACGGTCAGCTCATGGTCACCCCCGGCCTGGCGGCGGTATTGCTCGAGTGTTGTGATCATATCGCCGTGCTGCTGGATCTGATTCCGAATATGAATCTTGATGCCAAGTTACAGGCCCGGGGTGCGGAACTGGTGGCCAAACTGCGCACGTTTCTGGGGGTGCCAGCGGCGCCGGTTGCAGCAGCAAGTCACCCGGCACCTGCCATGCACGAGACCAAGGCCGAGGCGAGTGGCGGCGGTGCCGTGGCCAGTGACACCTGGCATTTGTCATTGCGCTTTGGACACGGTGTACTGAAGGACGGCATGGATCCGCTCTCGTTCATTCGTTACCTGGGCAAAGTCGGCGAACTTGTGTCGGTGACTACGCTGGATGACGCAATGCCGGATTTCGAAACCATGGATCCTGAATCGTGTTATCTGGGGTTTGAGATTGACTTGCGTTCTGATGCCGATAAACAGAATATCGAGAATGTGTTTGATTTTGTCCGCCATGACTGCACGCTGCATATTCTGCCGCCACATAGTCAGATCGAACACTACGTCTCGCTGATCAAAGCCTTGCCTGAACATGATGTACGCATTGGCGAGATTCTAATCGCCAGTGGCGCGCTGACCCGTCAGGAACTGGAAGAAGGCTTGCGCGCCCAGCAGCAACAGGAGGCCGGCAACGCACGGCTAATCGGCGAAATCCTGGTCGAGCAACACTGCATACAGAAAGGGATTGTCGATGGCGCACTGGACAAGCAGAAACAAATCAAGGAACACAAGGCCACGGAATCGAAACTGGTGCGAGTTCAGGCTGACAAGCTGGATGCACTGATCAATCTTGTCGGTGAACTGGTCATCGCCGGTGCGGGCGTCAATATGCTGGCACAGCGCAGCGGGGATTCTGCGATGCAGGAATCGACATCGTTAGTTTCCAGGTTGGTGGAAGAAATTCGCGACAGCGCCTTGCAATTGCGCATGGTGCAGATCGGCGAGACGTTTAATCGTTTTCAACGTGTGGTGCGTGATATTTCCAAGGAGCTAGGCAAAGATATCGAGCTGGTGATAGTGGGTGCAGAGACTGAACTCGATAAGACAGTAGTTGAGAAAATCGGTGATCCACTCACCCATCTGGTGCGCAATGCCATGGATCATGGCATCGAACCCGCGACTGTGCGTGCCGCACATGACAAACCGGTAAAAGGGACTGTCAAGCTCAATGCCTATCACGACTCCGGCAGTATCGTTATCGAAATCAGTGACGATGGCGGTGGCCTGAAAAAGGACAAAATTCTCGCCAAGGCTGTTGAAAAAGGCTTGGTCGCTGAGGGGCAAATCCTCAGCGATCACGAAATCTACCAGCTCATTTTCGAGCCCGGTTTTTCCACTGCGGATCAAGTCAGCAATCTCTCCGGTCGTGGCGTGGGTATGGATGTCGTGCGCCGCAACATCGAAGCGCTGCGTGGCACTGTCGAACTGGATAGCGAGGAAGGTGTTGGCACCATGGTGCGTATTCGTCTGCCACTGACACTGGCCATTATTGACGGTTTCCTGGTGGGTGTCGGTAAGGCGGCATATGTAGTACCGCTGGACATGGTGCTGGAATGCGTCGATCTCGATGAAGCCGATCGCGAAGCATCGGGCAAGCGTAATTACGTCAATCTGCGCGGTGAAGTGTTGCCCTATGTCCGGTTGCGCGATCTGTTCGAGATGGAGGCGCCACCCCCCAAACGCGAAAACATTGTGGTCATGCAATACGGGGGTCAAAAAGCCGGTCTGGTCGTGGACGAGCTGCTGGGTGAGTTTCAGACCGTGATCAAGCCACTGGGCAAATTATTTGGAAGTTTAAAGGGAATAGCAGGTTCCACGATCCTGGGCACGGGTGAAGTGGCATTGATTCTGGATGTGCCATCGCTGGTGCATCGGGCTGGGGCGAATGAAGCGCGGACCATGGCCTCGGCAGGCAGTCTGCAATCAATTTAATTTATCGGATTATGTTTTTAAATTTCATTACAAGGAGCAACACATGTTCAAGTTCAGGAATATGAAAATCGGTATGCGTTTAGGGTTGGGCTTCGGCCTCGTTTTGATACTGCTCGGGGCGGTGGCTTTTATCGGCATCAATCGGCTGGCAGATTTGAATGGAAATATTGAAGAGATGGTCAATGACAAATACCCAAAGACGGCCTATGCCAATGAGATCATAGACAATATAAACGTTATCGGTCTTTCCATGCGCGAGATCCTGCTCTTAAACGATAAGGAGGAAATCAGTCGTGAACTGGAAACGATCGAACAATCGCGCAAAGAAATTAAGGAACGGCTGGATAAGCTGGAAACAATGATCAAGAGTGACAAGGGTAAGGCGATGCTCAAAACGGTTGTCGATACACGTAGCGCCTATGTGGGTGATCAGGAAAAATTTATCAAGTTGGTGGGTGAAAGCAAGATTAATGACGCCAAGATATTTTTGTTCTCTGAGCTTAGACCCAAGCAAAAAGTATATATGACTGCGGTTGAAGATTTGATCGAGTATCAAAGTGAGCTGATGAAGGTGGTTGGGCATGATGCTCAGGAGGAATATGATAACTCTCGAAATATTATAATTGTCATGGGGATAGTCGCTGTACTGCTTGGCGCTAGTATCGCTTTCTGGATCACCCGCAGTATCACCAAACCGCTGAACGAAGCCGTAGGCGTGGCCAATGCCTTATCGCAAGGCGACCTGACGGCCAAGATCGAAGTCACCTCGAAAGACGAAACCGGCAAGTTGCTGGAAGCGATGCAGAGCATGGTCGCCAAGCTGTCACAAATCATCGGCGAAGTACGCGGGGCAGCAGATAGTTTGTCTTCAGCGTCTGAAGAAGTCTCTGCCACGGCACAATCGATGTCGCAGGCGTCTAATGAACAGGCGGCCAGTGTCGAAGAAACCAGTTCCTCCGTGGAACAGATGAGCGCGTCAATTGCGCAGAACACTGAAAATGCCAAGGTCACCGACGGCATGGCTTCCAAGGCGGCTAAAGAAGCAACGGAGGGCGGTGGTGCGGTGAAAGAAACCGTGACCGCGATGAAATCTATCGCCGACAAGATTGGCATCATCGACGACATCGCTTATCAGACCAATCTGCTGACGCTCAATGCTGCCATTGAAGCTGCGCGTGCGGGTGAACATGGTAAAGGCTTTGCCGTGGTCGCTGCGGAAGTCCGTAAACTGGCCGAGCGTTCGCAGATCGCAGCGCAGGAAATTGGCGAGGTGGCTAAGGGCAGTGTGGCATTGGCCGAGAAAGCTGGCAAGCTGCTCGATGAAATGGTGCCCTCGATCAACAAGACTTCCGATCTGGTACAGGAAATTACCGCCGCCAGCCAGGAGCAATCGACGGGGGTTGCCCAAGTAAACACCGCGATGAGCCAGCTCAATCAATTAACTCAGCAGAATGCATCCGCCTCGGAGGAGCTGGCGGCAACGGCTGAGGAAATGAGTGGCCAGGCAGAGCAATTACAACAATTGATGGCCTTCTTCCGCATTGAAGGTGGGGTGGTCAGTGGCGTGGCTAAGCCATCTGCAAAAAATCCGGCTACTATGACTCAGCTTTCTTCTGCTCCCAAAGTGATCGCTGCTAATACTACTGAAAAAACACTTTCAGAAGCCAACTTCGTGCGTTTCTAGGGGGTTGTGATGAGTACATTGGCAAAAGTCGAAAAGACTGGCCCACTGACACAGCGGGCTGATGATGAACAGAGTCAATACCTTACCTTTGTTTTGGGCGGTGAGCTGTACGCCATCGGTATTCTCAATATTAAAGAGATTATCGAGTACGGCAGTTTAACGTCGGTGCCGATGATGCCTGAATTTATCCGTGGCGTAATCAATCTGCGCGGTGCGGTGGTGCCGGTGATCGATCTCTCCGTACGCTTCGGACGGCAGACATCGGCCGTCACGCGGCGCACCTGCATCGTCATCATCGAAGTGGAAAGCGAGGGTGGGAAACACGATATTGGCGTCACCGTCGATTCGGTCAGCGAAGTTTTGGAAATCCCGGGTTCCGAAGTTGAGCCTGCACCGAGCTTCGGGGCTAAGATCCGCGCCGATTTTATCGCCGGCATGGGCAAGGTGAACAGCAAATTCGTGATCATTCTGAATGTGGGCAAGGTATTGTCGGTGGATGAGATGTCGATGCTGGGGGTCATGGGAGGACAGATGCCGACTGATGAGGTTAAGACGAATTGATTGGAAGTGGTGTTACTAGTTGTCGTTTTTCTGAAATTGTCATGCCCGCGTATGCGGGCATGATGTTGTTGGGCTGAATAAAATTAATGCTTAAATAAATGTTTTTCGCAACAAGAACCCAGAAAACGTTCGAACGTTAGCGTAGTTGATAACAGAGAGGGTATGACGTTTGAACTTCACCGAAATAGTAGAAATTACTGAGCGAATTAAACAGATTCTTAATATTTCGAACGAGGTGGCGCTTAAGGCATTAAACGCGATGTTGATTGCAAGGCAATCGGGTGAGAGTGCGCGAGGCTTTCAGGTGGTGTCTGGTGAACTGCGGCATTTCAGCCGCAAGCTCGAAGGTTCCATGGCGGAATTGATGGCGCTGGTGTCGGAGCTGGTGGTCGTAGTGGCGGTGGCGCGCCGTCATGACAGATTGGCTGAGTACTACCATCAACTGGCCAAGGATGATACCTGTAGTGATCGCACGCGTATTATCGTTACGCGTCATAAATCCGAAAGGACAGCGTCAAACCAGTTGATTTCGGGGTTGCGTGATCAGCTTTTGAGTTGTTTGGCCAAGATACGCCGCAGCTGTACCGTAGGCACGATAATATCCCGTGCTGCACGCATCGAGGCGGTCCATGGCGGGTCGCTGGCAAAACAGTTGACCCAGGTAGCGATGGAGGTCGAGGTCACCGTGGGATGTATTGAGGATGCCATAAAGTCGCTGGAAAAATTATTAGAGTCCAAAACCTTAAGTTCGGAGAATCTCAATGAAGAAGTCGCAGTTGATTTATCAGCAAGGCAGTCACAAGTGGGCGGTGATCGCCCGCGACCCGGCGAAACCGAATTACGTGATCGACACCAACGAGTACGTGATCGCCCACGGCAAGGAATTGCTCATCGCTGATCCGGGTGGGATGGAAATTTTTCCGGCGGTTTTTTCCGCGCTGAGTGCCGAGTTTGATCCTAATCAGGTGCGCCATCTGTTTGCTTCGCATCAAGATCCGGACATTATTTCATCCTTGGGGCTGTGGCTGGATTTCAACCCTGATATCAAATGTTATCTGAGCTGGTTATGGGCCGGATTTATTCCTCATTTTGGCGGAAATGATTCAACTTTCATCAAAATGCCGGATGACGGTATGGAGCTGATGGTGGGTGGGCTCACCTTGCGTGCAATCCCGGCGCATTATTTACACTCATCGGGAAATTTTCATTTATACGATCCCAAGGCACGCATCCTGTTTTCGGGAGATATTGGTGCAGCAATGATGCCGCCGGGTGAGGATGGCCTGTATGTGGAAAACTTCGATCGGCACATCGGCCATGCCGAGGGGTTTCATAAGCGCTGGATGGGTTCGAATGAGGCGAAGGTAGACTGGTGTGAGCGCGTATCGAAGCTGAAGATCGATATGCTCTGTCCGCAACATGGTGCCATTTATCAGGGCAGCGATGTCGAAAGGTTTATCAACTGGCTTGCAGAATTGGAAGTGGGTGTGGGCATCAAGCGAGAGGCGGTCGCCTAACATGCTGGCAACGACAATCACCGATCAGGAGTTTAATCAGATCCGTCGATTGCTGCACGAACTGGCGGGTATTCATATGTCCGACGCCAAGAAAAATCTGGTATGTGGCCGGCTGGGAAAACGGGTAGAAAAGTGCGGATTCAAGAGCTATGGCGAATATTTTCAGCTATTGAGTAATGGCCAAAATCCCGGCGAACTGCAAGTGGCAATCGATCTGCTGACCACGAACGAAACCCATTTTTTTCGCGAGCCCAAGCATTTTGATTTTTTGCGCGAACGGATATTGGTACCGCATCGCACCGGTCAGCCGTTTCGTATCTGGAGTGCGGCCTGTTCCAGTGGCCAGGAGCCATACACATTAGCAATGGTATTGGCAGATCACTTTGGCGATGCCGCCTGGGACATCGTGGCTTCTGATCTCAGTACCCGGGTACTGGAGCGGGCGCGTGCCGGACAGTATGCGCTGGAGCAGGCGGAGGAGATCCCCGAGACCTATCTGCGCAAATATTGCATGAAAGGCGTTGGGCCGGAAGAGGGGACCTTTATCATCGACCGCCGCCTGCGCAGCCGGATCGGCTATCAGCAAATCAACCTCAATCAAACCCTGCCACGGCTTGGTGAATTCGATGTCATCTTTCTGCGCAATGTCATGATCTATTTCAATACGGATACCAAGCGTCAGGTGGTGGACAGATTGTTGCAGCAACTGAAACCTGGTGGTCATCTGTTCATCGGGCATTCTGAAAGTCTGAATGGTATCGCGGATAGTGTGACGACCGTGGTGCCGTCTGTGTATCGCAGGCTGTGAGTGACTGCATGTGAGAGTGACAAAACACATAATAGAAATATTTCTCCAGCCTGCCGAGTGCTATTTCGGAGATGAGAATACGCGTATCCGTACTATTTTGGGGTCATGCGTTTCAATGACGGCCTGGCATCCAAAAAGATTCGTCGGTTTTATGTGCCACTATATGCTGGCGTCACGGCCAGCAAGTGCAGATAAAAACCTCGATGCGAAGTATGGCGAAGATGCCATTGCGATCTTTTTGCGAGAAGCTGATCGCAATAGAACCGATCCAAAGGATTACATCATCAAGGTTTTTGGCGGTGGTAACATGTTTCCTAAGGATCGTTCTTGTCAGCTCCCGGCATTCGGGTGTTTGGGCGAGACATGTGCCCATGTTTCGTGCAGAAATGTCACTCTTGGGCGGGAGATTTTGAAACAGCACGGGTTGAAGATTAGTGCAGAGCATGTGGGCGGCACTGGTCATCGTCAGATTATCTTCGATATCTGGAGCGGCGACGTATGGATGCGGCATATATCGATACCATAATGATTAACGGGGGTGATATTCGTGCCTAAGATCAAGGTACTGGTTGTCGACGATTCAGCTGTGGTACGCCAGGTACTGCAAGAAGTACTCAGTCATGATCCGCAAATCGACGTGATTGGTGTCGCCTCCGATCCCTTATTTGCCATGCAGAAGATGGTCGGTAATTGGCCAGATGTGATTGTGCTGGATGTCGAAATGCCGCGCATGGACGGCATCAGCTTTTTGAAAAAGATCATGGCCGAGCGGCCGACTCCGGTGGTGATTTGCTCCACGCTTACCGAGAAGGGTAGCGTAACGTCGATGCAGGCGCTTGAGGCCGGTGCGGTGAGTGTTGTCACCAAGCCGAAGATGAATCTGAAGCGTTTTCTGGAGGATAGTTCGGAAGATTTAGTATATGCTGTCAAGGCCGCCGTCCAGGTGAATATCAAGAATCTGAAATCCGCTGTCTCTCCTGTAGTGTCCAAGAAATTGAGTGCGGATGCCATTATTCCCGCCGTCAGCGTGGCGATGAGCGAGACAACGGATTGCGTTGTGGCCATCGGTACGTCCACAGGTGGAACTCAGTCGCTGGAGGTGGTGTTGAGCGCGTTGCCACGTGTTTGTCCAGGGATCGTCATTGTGCAGCATATGCCGGAAAAATTTACCGCGTCATTTGCCGAACGGCTAAATAGCATATGCCAGATTGAGGTCAAAGAGGCCGTGAACGGCGATCGTGTTATTCCAGGGCGTGCATTGATCGCCCCCGGAGGGAAACACATGTTACTCAAATTAAGTGGCGCCCAGTACAAGGTCGAGGTCATTGACGGCCCACTGGTCAATCGCCATCGCCCATCTGTGGATGTATTGTTTCGTTCGGTGGCCAAATATGCCGGGAAAAACGCACTGGGCATCATCATGACCGGCATGGGTGATGATGGGGCACGTGGACTCAAGGAAATGCGCGATGCCAACGCCGTAACACTCGGTCAGGATGAGGAAACATGTGTAGTCTATGGCATGCCGAAAGAAGCAGTCAAAATGGGCGCTGTGGAACGGTCTGTCTCGCTGACCACAATCACTGCAGAGATTGTGCAGTTTGGACGTGGCAGAAAAGTGTGATTTTTTATTCGCTTTATTACGTCTAATTCCGATATCCCGGAATAGACCTTAAGCCCGCTAACCCGCTAGTATGTGTGTGTAGTGGGTTGCTATTGGGATAGAGGGGGAGCAATGACATTTATAAGACAACTGCTTGTAATAGCGTGCCTATCATTTTTTAGCGTTTCGATGGTTTGGGCTCAGACAGAGCAGGGACCACAACCTGTACGGCCCGAGGCTTGGCAGAATTTCGAGACCCTGGTGCATGCCATTCATGGCTCGCAGCAGGATTTGGATGACGCCCGCAAACGTTTGGCAGCGGCTTCAATAGACAGCGAGCGGGCCAGGTACTCAGCCGAGGTGGAACGTATTACACAGGAAGTCATGTCATTGCAGATTGCCTGGGAGATGTGGGCAACCGGCGGCGTGGACTTGCAGTTATTTGAACCCCAAACCGACCAGAAAAAATTTGATTGGCGCGAGGAGTTGCAGTCGGTCTTTGAACCGATTGTTATCGAATTACGCCGTGTGACTGAGCGACCAAGAAAGATTGAACGGCTGCGTGGTGAACAGGCCTATTATTCCCAGCGGTTACAAGCCGCCGAATCGGCGTTAAAGAGCGTCGCGGTGTATCGTTCTGGCGCGCCTTCGTCGCAATTGAAGGATGCATTTTCAGATCTTGAGTCACGCTGGCAAAAGCGGCGAGACGATGTTAAAGGTCGTCTTGATTTGGTTAATTTTGAGTTGCAGGAGCTGTTGGCACCGGATGCTTCGGCTGAATTCAAGGCGCGTGAAGCTTTAAAGGAACTGCTGAGCGGGCGCTTGGTTAATTTGCTGTTGGCATTGGCGGCGGCAGGTGCTGTTTATGGCCTGTTGTGGCAGGTCAACCGGCTCTACGCCCAATCGCTGATGCGTCGGGGCCGCTATCCCGCGTTCTTCACACGGGCGGTGAATTTAGTTCTGGTGATGATTGGCACGATATTGGCGCTGTTCGCTGCAATGGCAGTGCTGTATGCGAGAGGCGATTGGATACTTCTCGGCTTGCTGATGTTAGTGTTAGTGGGACTGGCGCTGACCTTGCAGCGTTCATTGCCGGCGTATATTACTGAAGTTAAGTTGATGCTTAACATCGGATCGGTAAAAGAAGGAGAACGTATCATTTACAACGGTTTACCCTGGAAGGTGCAATCATTGCGCATTGCTTCAACCTTGGTAAATCCGGCTTTACGTGGCGGACGGTTGGTATTGCCAGTTCGCTTGCTTGGGCAGTATACCTCGCGGCGTTATGATGAAAATGAACTCTGGTTTCCAACCCGAGAAAATGATTTTGTGCTGCTGAATGACGGTAGTTTTGGTCAGGTAACGTTACAAACGCCAGAAATTGTACAAGTGCGGGTTGCGGGTGCAGTGAAAACATTTCCAGTGATGGCATTTCTTGATCTGGCGCCTCACAACTTAAGTCAGGATGGTTTTTCTATTACTGTGAAATTTGGAGTAGATTACCAACACCAGGCGCTGGTGATCAGTGAGATTCGTGACAAATTGGAAAAATATATCTCCGTGCAACTAGGTCAACATGCTAGTAGAGATATGTTACGGAAGTTGAGTGTCGAATTTTCTGAAGCTGGCGCTTCATCTTTGGATTTTGTCATTACAGCAGATTATGAGGCGGGAGCCGCCAAGCATTACCTGCAGCTGCGTCGCTGGCTGCGGCGTTTAGCAGTGGAGGCAGCGAATTCCTACAATTGGGTGATTCCATTTGACCAGTTACAAGTGCATATTGCAGGGCGGGATGATTCAATAGAGAGGCTTAGTAATTAGGGGCTTCTGGTGTGGATGGAAAAAAAACTTTGAAGGTAGAGCCTTCACCCTGGGTTGATCTTACATGAATATGGCCATCATGCTTGTGGACAATGCCGTGAACCACCGATAATCCCATGCCGCTGCCTTCGCCAATGGGCTTGGTAGTGAAAAATGGCTCAAATATCTTTTCAATAATTTCTTTCGGAATGCCACTGCCAGTATCCGAGACCGCGATGACCACATAATGGCCGTTATAATTTTGGTGGCAGGAGTCGCATTGGGCTTTATCTAAGGTAACGCAGTCTATTGATATGGAGAGTAGGCCCTTACCATTCATGGCGTCTTTTGCATTAACGCACAGGTTCATCAACAGTTGATGTAATTGGACAGGATCAATTTTGATATGTAGCGGATCATCTCTGTGTTTGACATCGATATGGATGCTGCTTGGAAGGATGGATTTTATCAATGAGATTACTTCATGTGCAACTTGGATCGGATTTACAAGTATAGGGTTGTCGTCCTGCTGGTTTCGGCTATATGTTAAAATTTTCTTAATAAGGCGGCGAGCGCGCTCGCTGGCAATTGAGATTTCACCGAGATACCTCAGTAGATCATTGTCGGCGTGTTTCTTTGCTGAATGTATTGATAGATCAGCATAGCCGATGACGGCGGTAAGTATATTGTTGAAGTCATGTGCTATTCCGCCTGCAAGTCTGCCAATGGCCTCCATTTTGTGCGCATTCATGAGTTGATTCTCATGAGCGATCCTGTTCTCGAGCGCATTTTGGCGCTCTTTATCAAGCGCCCTTTCGTTTTGATAAGTGTTGATTAGCTGCCGTAATCGATGGAGTAGGACGGTCCAATGCACTGGCTTTGGTATGAAATCGCTGGCGCCAGCTTTGTACGCAAGTTCGATTGATTGTTTATCATCAAGGTTGGTAACCATGAGAATCGGGAATTTCTTTTCACGAAATTTATTTGCGATGACAGCAACCGCCTCGAACCCATCCATGATAGGCATTATTGCGTCTATTATAAGTGCATCAGGATGAAAGTCGCCACATAGCCTGATGGCATCAACGCCATTCGTTGTGCAATACACTTGGTATCCATCACGTTCCAGTAGTGCTTTCGTGATCGATAGCATGTCTTCATCGTCATCAGCCACTATAACAGTCGGTCTATTATTGTTATTTATTATCATCATCGTGGATATCAGGTGTCTGATTTTTGTTGATCGATGTTGCAGCTTAATTTAGCTATTTGAAAATATGAAGTAGCTGTGTAATCGTGTTGACGTTAAGTTTTCTGAAAATTCTATATCTGTGGACTTCGACTGTCCTGTGGCTGATGGCTAAGTCTTTAGCTATTTTTTTGCTGGATTTTCCGTTTAGTATTAGATTTAACACATCCTGCTCTCTTTTCGTGAGGTCTTGGTAGAATTTCTTTATTTCAATGGTCGATTCGATTTTTTTAAGATGATGGATATTTTCCATTAACGCCGTATTTACCATTTCGAGGAGTGTGTTGTTATCAAATGGTTTTTCCAGAAAACCAGAAGCGCCCGCCTTGATGGCGCGGACGGCTGTGCTAATATCACCGTGACCGGTTACGAAAATGATGGGTATTGAGACTCCTAGCTTTATTAAGTGATCCTGGAGTTGAAGGCCTGTCATTCCGGCCATTTGGATGTCCGCAATTAGACAGCCCCTGATTTCATGATCCAGGCATGAAATAAACTCCGCAGCCGATGAAAACTTGCGTGCGCTCATGCCAACGGAGAGCATGAGATCGTGTATTAGATTTCTTACGCTTTCATCATCGTCAATGATGTAGATAATTTGTTCGTAACGGATTTCTGATTCTCTGTCCATATTATTAAGCCGATGGCTTCGCGGTAGGGTGAGACCTATGTGTCCGGGCTTCGAGGTATAGGTCAGAACGCTTCATGATAAGATAATGCTTAATGGTTTATGTATATCGGTCTGATCTGTTGATTTTTTCAATAATCATTTTTCTAGATCAATATTTTATATTTGTGTGAATGTTGAAAGAGAGGAGAATTCTTTTATTTTATATTTTAGGTCGCATATGCGAAATGGTTTTTCAAAGGTATGCGTTGCGCCAATGAGTTTCGCGACGGAAAGGTAATCAAAAAAATTCGATTTAATTCCACCGCCGCCGGAAATGGCAATTATTGGTATGTTTGGATACTTTCTGGTTATATCCATAATCAGGTCTAAGCCATTTTGTTCCGGCATTACAAGATCAGTAATGATTAGGCCGATGTCATGATGACAAAGCTCTTTGGCTTCGTGGCCGTTAGTGGCGGTAATGACCTTGTATCCATCCAATAGCAACGCCTCGCTTAGTAGTGCGAGTATTGCAGGATCGTCATCAACAATTAAAATGTGCGCCATTATTTGACCGTTATTAAATTCTATTGCCATTAATGATGTAGGTTATTTGCTACATTTATCGGGATAGCCAGCCTTTTCTCGATAAGAATTAATGCGTACATTGGGTCGTTAAAAGTAATAAGATTTACTTATTACTAGTGATTAATACTTAACAATCAGCATTGTGATCAATAGAAAGTATTAGTTGATTTACGCTGATTAGTAGTATTTTTATAAAAGATTGTGAATGGACTTTATCATATACCGAGTCACGTTGTCATGATATATGGCGCTCTTGGTTGGCGTGGCGTCGATTTCATCGTCATCGTTTTATCTTTGCAAGATAGTGACAAGATACACAGCGTATAGCGCTAATAGAAATGCCGCCCGACGCGGCTCCACCAAGCCACTTCGCGAGGGGTATGTGAGAATTACGGCGACAAGTCCGATGAGCAGTGTTGCCATCACCCGGCGAGTATCAACGGCGATGGGATATATCAAGGCGGCGACAGAGATAATAAATAGTCCGTTGAAAATATTGCTACCGAGGATGGTGCCAAGTCCTACTTCGTCATGCCCCCGTAATTTCGAGATGATGGCTGTCGCCAGTTCAGGTACCGAGGTGCCAACCGCTACAATGGTCGCGCCAATGACGAACTCCTTGATGCCATAGGCGGTGGCAATGCCGACAGCACCAGTCACAATCAAGCGGCCAGCGCTGATCAGCAGAATCAAGCCTGCGATTGAGAGCAGAATTGAACGCCAGCCTTTCATTTCTCCCAATACTTTATCTGTGACACTGCGTTGACGGCGCGCTTCAATAATGGTGGCGATCAGCCAGACAATGAAAATGCACAGCAATAAAAAACCATCCAGGCGTGAGAGTTGGCCATCAATGAGCAAGGCGGCAGTGATCGCGGGAGCAAACAGCGCCATCGGGAAATCACGTTTAATGCTGCTGTGAGGACATTGAATGCCCGAAATTAGAAGCGCGATAGCAAGAATCAGCGCTACATTGACGACATTGCTGCCGAGCGCGTCGCCCATGGAAATTTGTGGTTTGTGGGCAATGGCAGAACTGATGGCGACAGCCAGTTCGGGGCTGGACGTGGCGAAGGCGGCAACGGTGGCGCCAATGATGCCCGGGGAAACACGGACCCAGTGAGCAAGGCCAACACTGCCGCGCACAAATAGCTCGCCACCGATACCGGCACACACGATGCCTGCAAAGAGGGTGAGGTAATCGTACATCGCTGTTCCTTATTAATAGGTTATTGGTTTCATTGTAGGAGAATTGATCAGCCTCGTATCAGTTTCGGGTTAATTAAGGTATTGGGAAGTCAAATTATTGTCATCATATTCATGATGTTAGAGAGCTGTTGAAATTTCGATTTATAGGCGCGGCTGGGTGGCGGTGACTTGGGGTATCATACGCACGTTTGTCTATTTGATTCCCCCCGTCATTGGATGTGAGAGAGAAAATTTATTATGGAATGGATGGCTGATCCGCAAGCTTGGGTTGCTTTCTTTACGTTGACCGCACTGGAAATCGTCCTCGGCATCGACAATATCATCTTCATTTCGATTCTGGTCGGCCGCCTTCCGCCCGAGCAGCGCGATCTGGCCAGACGTTTGGGGCTGTCGCTGGCGATGGGCACGCGTATTTTGCTATTGCTGTCTCTGGCCTGGGTGATGGGGCTCAAGGACGCGCTGTTTACCGTTTTTGATCAGGAGGTTTCGGGGCGTGATCTTATTCTGTTTGGCGGAGGTCTGTTCCTGTTATGGAAGAGTGCCAACGAGATTCACCACAGTCTGGAGAATGCGGAAGAGGAACAGAAGGCAGGCAGAGGCGTGAGTTTGAGGTCGATTCTGGCGCAGATTGCGATTATTGATATTGTCTTTTCGCTCGATTCAGTCATCACCGCGGTGGGTCTGGTCGATCAGGTGATGGTCATGATCCTGGCGATTATCGCCTCGGTGGGCATCATGATGTTCGCCGCCAAACCGATCGGCGAATTTGTCGATCGTCATCCCTCAATCAAGATGCTGGCGCTGAGTTTCCTCACCATGGTCGGCACAGTGCTGGTTGCCGAGTCGCTGGATTTCCATGTGCCGAAGGGTTATGTCTATTTCGCTATGGCCTTCTCGGTGGCGGTGGAGTTGCTCAATATCCGCATGCGCGCCAGGCGCGCCGCGCCGGTGAAGTTGCATAAACAGCTCCAGGGAGAGGATCACTGATTGTTAAGTTATCGTCATGCCTATCACGCCGGAAACTTTGCCGATGTGCTCAAACACACGGTAATGGTGGTGTTGGCACGGTCGTTGACGCGGAAGGACAAGCCGTTTTTTTACCTCGACACGCATGCCGGAGTCGGCAGTTATGACCTGGCGAGCATGGCGGCGGAAAAGACCGGAGAGTGGCGGCAGGGGATCGGCCGGATCTGGTCGCGCCCAGATTTACCAGCGGCGTTGCAGCCATATCTTGATGTCGTGCGAGCGATGAACCCAGATGGCGAATTGCTTCATTATCCGGGATCACCGCGAGTGGTGCGCCATTTCTTCCGCGCCCAGGATCGGATGTGGCTGTGTGAATTGCACCCCCGTGATGTAGAAGCGCTACGGGTAGAATTTGAGGATGACCCGCAGGTTAAAGTTGCTTTTGAAGACGGTTTCCATGCGATCAAGGCGCAATTGCCGCCCAAGGAACGGCGCGGCCTGGTGCTCTTCGATCCTTCCTATGAGATCAAGACTGACTTTCGAACGGTGGTGAATGCCATGCAGGAAGGCTATCGCCGCTTTGGCACCGGTACTTACGTCATCTGGTATCCCGTCTTGCAGCGGCGGGTGGTGGAAAAGCTCTGGGCCGACGTAGGGCGGAGCGGGGTCGAGCGAGCCGTGGTGGTGGAGCAGTGTGTGGTCCCCGACGGCGCCGAGGGCATGACCGGCAGCGGTATGATCGTGGTCAACCCACCCTGGCAGTTCGAGGAGCAGATGGCGGCTGTCCTGCCGTGGTTGACCGATTGCCTGGCCCAGACCGGTTCCGGTCGTTACCGGCTGGAGTGGTTGGCAGGGACCGCCGACTCCGCCTGAATAAATGCGCTGATTAAGTGCTCGAGGCATCTGCTAACGACCACAAGGGGCGATTCATGAATTATCATGCCCAGCGGGCAGTTTTCAGATAAGCCATATTCGCCAGCCGGGGCCCGATTCGTTATACTACCACCCCTTCACGTTATGGTGGCTCACGTCGGTCACTTCGCAACGATACACTGCAAACCCCGCCAGGCCCGGAAGGGAGCAACGGTAGTAGTGGACTCGTGTGCCGGGGTATGGCGGGCGTGGGTCGCCACCCATTTAAGGGTCGTTTTGGGTTAGAATCCAACCCTATGCCATTACTCATATTCGCAGTAAATCACCCATGAGCTATCAGGTTCTGGCCCGCAAATGGCGGCCGCGCAGTTTCGGTACCATGGTCGGCCAGGAGCATGTGCTGCGGGCCTTGATCAACGCCCTCGACAACGATCGGCTGCACCACGCCTATCTGTTCACCGGCACCCGTGGTGTCGGCAAGACTACAGTGGCGCGCATCTTCGCCAAATCACTCAACTGTGAAAAAGGGGTGAGCGCCAATCCCTGCGGCCAGTGCAGCGCATGTCGCGAGATCGACGAAGGCCGGTTTATCGATTTGATCGAGGTCGATGCCGCCTCGCGCACCAAGGTGGAAGACACCCGCGAGTTGCTTGAGAACGTGCAATATTCGCCGACGCGTGGTCGCTACAAGGTCTACCTCATCGACGAAGTGCACATGCTCTCGACGCACAGCTTCAATGCGCTGCTCAAAACGCTGGAAGAACCGCCGCCGCATGTGAAATTTCTGTTGGCGACCACCGACCCGCAGAAATTACCCGCCACCATTCTCTCGCGTTGTCTGCAATTCAGTTTGCGGCGTATGTCGCCGGAGTTGATTGCCGGTCATTTGGAATATGTCTTGGCACAAGAAGCCGTGCCGGCGGAAGCAGGCGCGATTCGCCAGATCGCCGCAGCGGCTGACGGCAGTATGCGTGATGCCTTGAGTTTGCTTGATCAGGCGATTGGCTATGGCGGCGGCAAACTGGGTGAGAATGAAGTGCGGGTCATGCTTGGCACCATTGATCGCAGTTACGTCTATCGCATGCTGCAATGCTTGGCTGATCAAGATGGTAATTCATTGTTGCAGGTCGTTGATAATCTTGCGCAGCAGGGCGTGGATTTTTCCACTGTGCTGGCAGAATTGCTGTCGCAATTGCATCGTATTGCCTTGTTGCAGGCCGTGCCGCAAGCGTTGGATCATGCCACTGATCATGAAATCCCGGCCAATTTGGCTAAGGCTATCAGTCCTGAAGATGTGCAACTGTATTATCAGATTGGGTTGAATGGCCGCCGCGATCTACCTTTTGCGCCCGAAATGCGCGGCGGTTTTGAGATGATTGTTCTGCGCATGTTGTTGTTCCGGCCACTGGATTTGAAGGTGATGCCGGTGGCTGGGGCGCGGACCGCACCTGCGGCAAAGCCTGCTGCAGTTTCTGCATCGCCGAGTCCTGTCCGACCCGTACCTGCCGCCGCACCTGCACTCAAAACAGCGCCCGTGCCGACCACGGTTACAATGACCGGTAATGAGTCGTGGCCGGAATTGATAGTCAAACTGGGTTTGCAGGGCATGTTGCTGCAACTGGCGTCCAATTGCGTGATGACAGGGCGTGAAGGCAACACTTTTCGTCTGATGTTGTCACCACAACACGTTTCATTACGTAGCAAGGCGCAGGAACAACGGTTGCAGGAAGCGTTGCAAAAACTGTTTGGGCAGGATAGCCGGCTGGTGATGACAGTGGGCGAGCTGGCACAGGAAACACCGGCCTTGATGCAGCAGCGGCAGGCGAGTGACCGGCAGCAGTCGGCAGTTAATGCGATTGCGGACGATCCCAATGTGCAGCGCATTCGCGAAACGTTTAATGCACAGGTGGTAAAAGAATCGATTCAGCCGATTGATTGATTTTTGTGGTTATTGCAAAAAATCCAACGCAGACGAGTGCATGGATGCACGAGGTAGGGCAACGCCGGGAGCAGTTGCCGAGACGCAAAGACGCAGAGAAATGCTAAAAAAATGAGTGTTGTTAAATATTGCGTTAAAGCACTCACGTGCTCTGATAGTTGTTTCACTCCCTCTCCCGCTTGCGGGAGAGGGTAGGGGAGAGGGTGCGAAATTTTCCAATTAATGTTAAGAGGTAACTAATATGATGAAAGGCGGACTTGGCGGCCTGATGAAGCAGGCGCAAAAAATGCAGGAAAACATGCAGAAGGCCCAGGAAGAATTGGCCAAGATGGAAGTGACCGGCCAAGCCGGGGGCGGCATGGTGTCGGTGGTGATGACGGGCCGTCACGACGTGCGCCGGGTAAGCATCGATGCCAGCTTGATGCAGGAAGAGAAAGAGATGCTGGAAGATTTGCTGGCCGCTGCGGTGAACGATGCCGTGCGTCAGGTCGAGCGCCAATCCCAGGAAAAAATGTCGTCGATGACGGCGGGGATGGGGCTGCCGCCGGGTATGAAACTCCCGTTCTAATGCGCTAATGTCAGACAACAATCTCATCACACAACTGATCGAGTCCTTGCGCTGCCTGCCGGGGGTAGGCCCCAAATCGGCGCAGCGCATGGCCTATCATTTGCTGGAGCGCGATCGCACTGGCGCACGGCGTTTGGCGCAATCGTTGGAGGCAGCGGCAGATCGTGTCGGGCATTGCCGCGATTGCCGCACGCTGACCGAACATGAACAGTGTTCTATTTGCGTCTCTTTGCGTCGCGATCGCAGTCAACTCTGTGTTGTAGAGATGCCGACCGATGTCGCAGCGATCGAGCAATCGCATGTGTTTAATGGCGTGTATTTTGTCCTGATGGGGCATTTATCGCCTTTGGATGGGATAGGACCAGAACAGATTGGTCTGGATCAATTGAGAGCACGTCTCTCTCAAGGCGAAATCAAGGAAGTGATCCTGGCGACCAACTCTACGGTCGAAGGAGAAGCGACCGCTCACTATATTGCCGAGCTGGCGCGCAGTCAGAAAATCAACGCCAGTCGTATCGCCCGTGGCGTACCCATGGGTGGCGAACTGGAGTTTGTGGACGGAGGCACGTTGTCCCACGCCATGGCTAGCCGCCAATCGCTCTAAACCCAATTCTCTAGACACTGCCCATTCAATACTGTTCTACTCAGGTATATAAACCTATTGTAGTACTTGGTATGCAACATATAAGTAATATGGTATTTTATAAGGTGCATCGGCTATGGCAACGCTAAGAAGGCGATGGGTATGGAAACAAGTCTGATAGTCGCCATTGGCAGTTATTTCGTCATGCTGTTTGCCTATTACATGAAGCAGTGGCGGTTTGTGCATATGCCGTTGATGGCCGCTGTGATTATGCTGGATATGATGTTTCCCATCTATTTAATACTGAACCGGGATTGGTATAAGCGATTGATTGAACAGGAAGAAATATTTTCCTTTATGATCTGGATGCATCTGATCCTGATTATCACTCTATATGCCTTATACGTTCTCCAAATTTCCACAGCCCGTAAAATGTTACAGGGTGACATGACAGCGAAGAACGGGCATCGTAGTCAGGGCATAGGAATCCTGGTTGTGCGAGGGTTGGTGGTACTTTCAGCGGCCCTGTTGATCGAGCCCGATAAGCACGGCTGATGGCGGTTACAAGAATGATTGGAAAGGGTTGCGCATGCAATTGACGTTATATACCGACTACTCGTTGCGAGTGTTGATTTATCTCGGTATTCGTCCGGGTATGCAGGCAACGATTACGGAAATAGCCCAGCACTACAAGATTTCGCGCAACCATTTGGTGAAAGTAGTGCACAACCTTGGCTCGTTGGAATACATTCGTACGGTACGTGGTCGCGGGGGCGGCCTGGTGCTGGCGCGAGAGGCAAAAGAAATCAACATCGGTGCAGTAGTGCGCAAAACAGAGCCCAATTTTGATCTGGTGGAATGTTTTGATTTAGATCACAACACTTGCCCGATTGCACCCGCATGTAAATTGATTCGTCCGCTCAAATTGGCGCGCGATGCATTTCTGCATGAACTTGATAAATACACGCTCGGCGATGTAGTGGGGAACAGGCGCGAACTGGCTGTTCATCTTAAGATCAAGTTGGACGATTAGCTGTAGAGGCACGGCGCGCCGTGCCTCTACAGCTAATCGTAGCCCGGTTTTGGTAGCGACTCAATGATTTTCAGATAACTCTCATAACGGCGGGTATCGATCGCGCCTTGCGCCACGCCCGTCTTGATTGCACAGCCAGGTTCGCTCTGGTGAATGCAATTGTTAAATTTGCAGTGGCCGATGAGTGGCCGGAATTCGCGAAAACCATAGGCGATCGTTTCTTTCTCGGTAATGAACAAGCCAAATTCACGTACCCCCGGCGAATCGATCAAGTCGCCACCGTGTAGCAGATGATAAAGGTTGGTGGAGGTTGTTGTGTGACGGCCTTTGTAGGTGGAAGCCGATAACTCCCCAACCCTGATTTCTTGGTCTGGTAATAACCAGCGAATCAGCGACGATTTTCCCACGCCTGATTCACCGACAAAGATACTGGTGCGGTTCTGTAAAACCGATATCAGCGCATCCATGCCACCGTTTTGCTTGGTGCTGGTGAACAATACTCTGTAACCTATTGCCAGATACGGAGCGATATCAGTCTCGAGTTGTCGGCGATCATTATCAGTCAAAAGATCAATTTTGTTGATGATTAGCAGCGGTTCGATGCTTAACGTCTCCGCTGCTACGATATAGCGATCGACCAGATCGGTATTGAATTCAAAGCGATCATCACGTGCGCCACGCACAGCACACACTACAATTACCTGATCGATATTAGCTGCGATTAGCTTCTCCATGCCGCGATCATCAGGGCGCGAGAGCAGAGTCGTGCGCGGCAGGCGTTCAATGATCACGCCATCTTCATTTGTCGTTGGTTGCCATACTACGCGGTCGCCGCAAATTACATCGCCTAACTTGCGACGGACTGCGCAACGGAAGACGCGGCCTTGTTCATCTTCCACGTCGATGCTGTGGCCATATCGCGTTACTACCAAGCCCATGAAGGAAGAGTCGCTGCTACCCGTTGGTGTTTGCGCAGAAGCTTCCTGTCGCTCGTGATCACGACCGCGGTGGGCAGGGCGCTTACGCATTATGTTGCCCTGTGGTGATTAATGGCGGAGTTAGGAAGAGATATAAAAATATGCAAGGGAGCGTCAAGGCTTCTTAAACTTATAAAACGTGTCATTAAGATAATTGATTACAGAATCCAATTGTTTTTTATTCCAATGTGTCTGTGCCTGAGTATCACAAAACTCCACCCGTGCCTGTAGTTCCGGGTACGAATTTACAATGCGTGGGCTGCGCGTATAGATGCTGTCATCATGGCAGCTCTGGCACTTGCTCTTTTGTAAAGCCTTACCACCATCCGCAGCTGCCAAAGCGACCGGTGAGAGCAATACACTGTACAAGCCTAAGGCCAGAATGGAATAAATACGGGGCATCAATAATCTCCAGGTGTCCGCCAAATAAACCACCATTCTAGCCCAATCTCTGATCGCAGCAATAGCGCAAAATTTCCTTGCCAATCTGATAAGATCTAAATTTTCCAAGAAGTGAGACAGGTATGGCGCAAAATCCCAACCACTTGATCTGGATCGACCTTGAAATGACCGGTCTAGACCCGGACAAAGACCGTATTATTGAAATCGCCACCATTGTCACCGATGCTGAGCTCAATATCCTGGCCGAAGGGCCTGTGCTGGCCATCCATCAAAGCGATGAAATTCTCAACGGCATGGACGAATGGAATACCCGCCAACATGGGGGTTCAGGGCTCACCGCCCGCGTCCGGGCCAGTACAGTCAGTGAACGCGCAGCCGAGCTGCAAACGCTGGAGTTCCTGCGCCAATACCTTCCCGCCAAGGCATCGCCCATGTGTGGCAATAGTATTTGTCAGGATCGGCGCTTTCTTTATCGCGGGATGCCTGAACTGGAGAAGTTTTTCCATTATCGCAATCTTGATGTCAGCACTATCAAAGAATTGGTCAAGCGCTGGGCCCCAAAACTTGCCGATGGCTTCACCAAAAACGCTGCTCATTTGGCGCTGGATGATATCCGTGACTCGATTCGCGAGCTACAATATTATCGGGAGCATTTTATTAAATTACCAACAATGTAGGGTGGGTTAGCCGCGTTTCTGCGGCGTAACCCACCAAGCCGTCGCCGTAGGCGATACAATATCGGTTGGGGGCAACATGAGCGACATACAACAGGGAATACTTGCCGATGTTCCCGCTACCGCACGCCATTTGTTCTTCACGTCCACACCCGATAATCAACCAGCGCGCGCACTTCGTGCACTGGCTAATCTCGTCGAAGGCGAGACGATTGTTGCCGGACTCGGTCAGTCGCTAGTCCAAGCATTAGGTAAAAATATTCCTGGACTCAGTGTGTTTCCGCGCTACGCAGGGGTGGGGTTCGATGTTCCGTCCACGCCTGCTGCACTGTGGTGCTGGTTACGCGGTGATGATCGCGGCGAGCTGTTGCACCTCACACGGCAGATCGAACACGCCTTGGTGCCTGATTTAGTCTTGACTCAAACTATCGATGCTTTCCGTTTTCAATCAGGCCGCGATTTAACCGGCTACGAAGATGGCACCGAGAATCCAAAAGGCGAAGCCGCGATAGATGCGGCCATTGTCAAAGACACCGGCCCTGGTCTTGATGGCGCGAGTTTTGTTGCTGTGCAGCAATGGTTGCATAACTTCGAGCATTTCGAAACCATGCAGCCGGAGGAACAAGACAACGTCATCGGCCGCCGCCGGCGCGATAATCAGGAAATTACAGATGCCCCTCCTTCGGCGCACGTAAAAAGAACCGCCCAAGAAAGTTTCGATCCTGAGGCGTTTGTCCTGCGACGATCTATGCCCTGGGCCGACGATAAACGCGCCGGGCTGGTGTTTGTGGCCTTCGGTAAATCTACTGCTGCATACGAAGCACAGTTGGCCAGAATGGTAGGTGCTGAAGATGGTATTTCCGATGCGCTATTCCGTTTCACGCGGCCGATTACCGGCGCTTATTTTTGGTGTCCGCCGATGAAGAAAGGGCGGCTTGATTTAAGTGCAATTGGAATTTAAGCTGATGTCGGGTTACGCGTTCGCTAACCCGATCTACAAAATTGACGAATAAATGTAGGGTGGGTTAGCGGCATAGCCGCGTAACCCACCCAGTTGTCGCCGAAGGCGACACATTTTTTATGAATGGGCGTAAAGTCATTAACTCCGCTCTAGAGCCCATCGCACGTGCTCCCTCACTATATCCGACATATGATCGAGCCGTGTTCGCAGGGCGACGATAACTTCGGGTGTCTTCGGCGCATTACCCAAAGCCACAGCAATATTCCGCAACCAGCAGTCGTAACCAATGCGGCGAATGGCGGAACCTTCGGTTTTTTTCAGGAACTCAGCCTCACTCCAATTAAATAACTCCACCAGCTTCGGCGCGTCGAGTTGATGGCGTGGGAAAAAATCAGGTTCCTTTGTCATTTGCGCGAAGCGATTCCAGGGACAAACCAGTTGGCAATCATCGCAGCCATAAATGCGATTACCGATTTTGGGACGTAGTTCTTCGGGGATGCTGCCGCGTAATTCAATGGTGAGATAAGAAATACATAACCGGGCATCGAGTTTGTACGGTGCGATGATGGCTTGCGTGGGACAGACATCAATGCAGGCCCGGCAGCTACCGCAATGATCGGTGACGGGTTGGTCGGGAGGCAAGTTGAGCGAGACGTAAATCTCGCCGAGAAAAAACCACGATCCGGCCTCACGGCACAGTACGTTGGTGTGTTTGCCGATCCAGCCGAGCCCGGCCTTTTGGGCAATGGGTTTTTCCATCACCGGTGCGCTATCGACAAATACGCGATAGCCAAATTGACCAATATTTTCCTGGATGCGCTCGGCGAGCTTTTGCAGTCGGTTGCGCAAGGTTTTGTGATAATCGCGACCCAGCGCATAACGTGACACGTAGCCCAATTCCGGCGAATTAAGAATGGTATCGGGATCGCTGCCTTCAGGCAGATAATTCATGCGCACGCTGATAATGCTTAATGTGCCGGGGACAAGTTCTTGCGGCACGCTGCGCTTGTCGCAGTTGCGTGCCATATAGTCCATTTCGCCATGAAAGCCGGCCGCCAGCCATTGTTGGTGTTCGGCACTGGCGCTACTAAGGTCAAGATCGCTGATCCCGACCTGATCAAACCCCAGTTCACGGCCCCATTGCTTAATTTGGCTAACCAAGGCCGAAAGGTCGACAGGGGCAGGCGAAGGGGGTAATGTTGAATTTGAGTCCATAGCGCTATGATACTGGATACTGCTCATGAGCCAACTTCCCCATACCCTTTATCATGCCGCCGCGGTGCGTGAGCTGGACCGGCAGGCCATCGAAATCCATGCCATGCCGGGCATCGAATTGATGAACCGCGCCGGGGCGGCGTTGTTTGACGAGTTAATCGTTCGCTGGCCGGACGCTCGCCGCCTTGCGGTGGTGTGCGGTGGCGGGAATAACGGCGGCGATGGTTTTGTGGTAGCGCGCTTGGCGTTGGAACAAGGTTTGGAACCGAAGCTGATTTGTGTCACTGATCCGGCGACGCTAAAAGGCGATGCGCGCAAGGCGTGGGGAGCGGCGCAGGCGGCGGGATTGGTGCCGGTGCCGTTTAAACCGAGTGTGTTTGACGATGCAGATGTGATTGTCGACGCCATCTTCGGCATAGGTCTGGATCGTCCCATTGAAGCCGCAGTGGCGAATGTGATTCATGCTATCAACAACAGCGGCATCCCGGTGTTGGCGGTGGATATTCCTTCAGGTTTGTCAGCGGATAGCGGTGTGGTGATGGGGTGCGCTGTGCATGCGGAGGCAACAGTAACGTTTATAGGTTTAAAACAAGGTTTGTTTACGGGGGCCGGATCGGAACTGTGTGGTGCAATCCGGTTTGAGGATTTAGGTGTGCCGCTGGCGGTGTATGACGAAGTGACGCCGAGTGCGACACGCATCGACTGGGCACAGCAAAAGTCTTGTCTGCCACCACGGCCGCGCAACGCGCATAAAGGCATGTTTGGACATGTGTTGGTGATTGGCGGTAATCACGGCATGGCAGGTGCCGTGCGTATGGCGGCGGAAGCGGCGGCACGAACAGGCGCCGGATTAACGAGTGTGGCAACACGTCGCGAGCATGTTGCCGCCATGGCAGCTGCGCGGCCCGAAATTATGTGGCATGGGGTGGAAGCGGCGAGTGATTTAACGCCGTTGCTGGCGCGTGCCACGGTCATCGCCATCGGTCCCGGTCTGGGCCAAGATGCCTGGGCACAACAGCTCCTGGCGCGAGTGTTGGAGAGTTCATTGCCGTTGGTTGTCGATGCCGATGCCTTGAACCTGCTCGCGCACGAGCCTTGTTCGCGCAATAATTGGATACTCACGCCACATCCTGGTGAAGCGGCGCGGTTGTTGCAATCTAGCAGCAGCGAAATTAACGCGGATCGTTTTGGAGCGGTGCAAAAGTTACGTGAACATTACCAGGCGGTTGTCGTACTCAAAGGTGCGGGTACTTTGATTGCCGATGAACAGGGTGCGATTGCGCTTTGTAGCGAAGGTAATCCCGGTATGGCGGTCGGCGGCATGGGTGATGTATTGACTGGGGTGATCGTCGCCTTGGTCGCACAAGGTTTAGCGCTCAGTGATGCTGCGCGTGTGGGTGTGAGTTTGCATGCGGCTGCCGGTGATCGTGTGGCCCTGGAAGGTGAGCGCGGGTTATTGGCTGGGGATTTATTTCTGTATTTGCGGCGGTTGGTGAATGGCTGAGATGGGTTGCTATTCATGGTAGATACTCTGTTCGAGGTCAAGCATTTTTTCTGTAATTTTTGCACTTTCCGGCTCATGCTGGAATCGCGTAAAAGCGGGTGTTATCGAAGGGCTTGTTGTCCTTCAACATGCCGTGAATGGCATGCAGCAGTTTACGC